>JBBSVL010000072.1:0-9684 GCA_038233595.1 Propionibacteriales bacterium
CCGAGCAGTACCGGTCGATCCGCGTCGAGCGCTCAGGTCCGGTGACCACGGTCATCCTGAGCCGGCCCGAGACGCGGAACAGCGTCGACGGCCCGACCGCAGCCGAGCTCGCCGACGCCTTCCGGGCTTTCGAGGCCGACCAGAAGGCAGCAGCCGCGGTTCTGTACGGCGAGGGTGGGCACTTCTGCTCCGGAGCGGACCTCAAGGCGATCGGCACCGACCGCGGCAACGTGATGACTCGCGAGGGTGACGGACCGATGGGGGTGACCCGGATGTCGCTGTCGAAGCCGGTTGTCGCCGCGGTCGAGGGATATGCAGTCGCCGGCGGACTCGAGCTGGCACTGTGGTGCGACCTTCGCGTCGCAGCCCAGGACGCCACCTTCGGGGTCTTCTGCCGACGCTGGGGGGTGCCTCTCGTAGACGGTGGCACCGTCCGGCTGCCCCGCCTGGTCGGCACCGGTCGCGCCCTGGACATGATCCTCACCGGTCGTCCCGTGGCCGCCTCCGAGGCGCACGGCATCGGGCTGGCCAACCGGTTGGTGCCGTCTGGCCACGCCCGGCAGGCGGCCGAGGAGCTGGCCGCAGAAGTCGCGGCCTTCCCTGCGACCTGCATGCGCAACGACCGTCGTTCGGTGCTGTTCCAGGACGGCAGGTCCGAGCAGGACGCGATGGCCTACGAGTTCGAGTTGGGCGTGCAGTCGGTCACCGCCGACGGTCTGGACGGTGCCACCCGGTTCAGCCGGGGAGTGGGCCGCCACGGCACGTTCGACAAACCGGGGTGATCCTTGGTCGCAAGTCTTCGCGGCCTGCGGTAGGGGTTGCTTGGTGTCTCCGCAGCGTCTGGTGAATCTGATGTTGCCGTTGGGTAGTCGTTGGTGCTCGTAGTTGTTGTGGTGGGCGAGTCGGTGGTGGAAGCCGCAGAGGAGGATGCCGGTCCTCGGCAGGTCGAGATCCGCGGCCGGTCTTGAGGGGGTCGGTGGTTCGTCGGTCGTCTGCTGGTCGAGCAGGTTGGGCAGCAACCGGCGTCGAGACCCCCCAACGCCGAAGCGAGGACCTGGTGGTCCAGGCCGACCAGCAGGGTGACGGGGACCCGGCCGTGGCGGGGGAGGCCGTCGACGGGGAGGTGTTCGATGAGCTCGCAGAAGCCTTGGCCGAGCAGGGTGGGGTAGTCGAGGCGTTTACCGGTGGCGGGGTCGATCCGGTCGGCGCCGATCTTGCGGGGCGCGATGATCGCCTCGACCGCGTTCTTGAGGATGGTTGCTTGCAGGTCGGTGAGCCGGAAGAAGCCCTGGGTGGTGCCGTCCCCGTTGTTGCCCAAGCTCAGTCGGACTTTGGTGTAGGCGGCTGTTCGCCGGCGGTGCGGGCCACACCATCTGGCAGTGCTGGCGCGTCCCGGCTTTGTCAGGGCTGCTCCCACCCACCCCGGCATCGGGACAGGCTGCCCCCAGCTTCACCGCCCTGCTAGGACAGGACGGCGGCGAAGGTCTCTCACCTCCACTCACATCGTCAGCGCCTCACGGCGCACGTGGATCCGTGCTAACCCCTGACGCTTGCTCCCTTCGGCTTCGGACCGCCGGCCGCGTCGAAGTCGTCCCACGCGGTCAGCGCGTCGCGGTGCCAGCGGGCATGCCGGTCGTGGAAGGCGGCGGCCGCCCGGGGTCCGGGCCAGTCGTGGTCCAGCAGCTCGGTCGGTAGGTCCGGGTCGAGGAACGGGAACCGCCGCCACTCCTGGACCATCTCGACCTGCGCCCGGAACGCCTCCCGAGGGCTGTCGGGTCGACGTGACTCGAAGACGTCGATGAACTGGAGGTAGCGGTCCTCCACCTCCTCGAGGTCCCAGGCCTGGGACAGCAGCCTCGACTCGTTGCCGATCACACTGGCGGGCCCGGTCCAGGCGAAGGCCTGGTCGTCGAGCCCGAGCTGGCGGATCACGTCGTGCACCTCGGCGCTCTTGCCGGGGTCGGTGCTGATCCACAGACCCGAGGTCGGGCTCCCCAGGCCCAGCCAGGTGAGCCGGGTTCGGAGCCGGTGCCGCAGCTGGCGCTGGGCCTCGGGGATGGTCACCGCGAGGACCAGCCACTCGCCGTCCCACGGCGGGTGCTGGCGCATGAAGCCGTAGATCCGCCGGGTGCCTTCGTCGAGCAGCTCGTGGCCCTTCGTGGTCAGGTCCCACAGCACCCGCCGGCCGTGTCGCGACGACTCGAGCAGGCCTTCGCCGGCGGTTCTGGTCAGCGCCTGACGCGCCGCCTTCTCCTCGATCCCCAGGCAGCCAAGGGCATCGAGCAGGGTTGCCGTCCACACGGGCTTGCCGTGCGGGTGGACGAACTCACCGAGCACGGTCAGCAGGGTCGAACGCGCGCTGGCCGAGCCGAGCTCGCGCCGCCGGTGCGACGGCACTGCCCCAGGGGCAGGCGACTGCGCCATGGATGTCCTCCGTGTTCGTTGCGGTGATCTTATGCGACAGACGCTTGACGAATCTACAAACACACGTAGAACATGGGTCCATGACTGTGCTGGCGGAAACTCAACGGGCAAGCACCGGCGACGACACCACGCCCGCAGCACTGCCCACCGTGGAGTTCGAGACCGCTCCGGACGGTTACCGGCACTGGACGCTGGAGGTCGACGGTGAGGTGGCGACGGTGACTCTCACCGTCGACGAGGACAGGGGTCTGGTCCCCGGCTACCAGCTGAAGATGAACTCCTACGACCTCGGTGTCGACATCGAGTTGTACGACGTCGTACAACGGCTGCGGTTCGAGCATCCGGAGGTGAAGGCGGTCGTGCTGACCGGCGGGCTGGACAAGATGTTCTGCGCCGGGGCCAACATCAAGATGCTCGCCCAGTCCACGCACGCCTGGAAGGTGAACTTCTGCAAGTTCACCAACGAGACCCGCAACGGCATCGAGGACGCAGCCGAGAGCTCCGGGCAGACCTGGATCGCTGCGCTTAACGGAACGGCGGCCGGTGGCGGCTACGAGCTCGCCCTCGCCTGCGACCAGATCGTGCTGATCGACGACGGGTCCTCGACCGTCTCCCTGCCCGAGGTTCCGCTGCTCGGCGTACTCCCTGGCACCGGTGGGCTGACCCGGGTGGTGGACAAGCGCCTGGTCCGCAAGGACCGGGCCGACCTCTTCGCGACCAGGGCCGAGGGCTACCGCGGCGCCACGGCTGTCGAGTGGGGCCTGGTCGACGCCACCGTGCCACGCAACGGTTTCGCCGAGGAGATCTCCCGCAGGGCCGCCGAGGCCGCCGGGAGCTCGACCCGCACCGGCGACCGCGGTGTGCAGCTGACCGCCCTCGACCGCACCGAGACCGACACCGGGGTGACCTACCCGTTCGTGCGAGCCACCCTGCACCGCGACGAACGGCGCGTCGAGATCACGGTCGAGGGCCCCGACCAGGATCCGCCGGCCGATGCGGCCGCGGTGCTCGAGCAGGGCGTCGACTACTGGCCGATGGCGGTCACCCGGGCGCTCGACGACCTGATCCTGAGGCTACGGACCAACCAGCCCGATCTGGGCACCTGGGTGCTGCGCACCGAGGGAGACGTCGACCGGGTCCTCGCCTACGACGCCCAGCTGGACGAGCTCTGCGAGGACTGGTTCATCAACGAGGTCAACCACTTCTACAAGCGCACGCTCAAGCGCCTCGACGTCACCAGCCGCAGCCTGGTCAGCGTCATCGAGCCGGGCAGCTGCTTCGCGGGCCTGCTGGTCGAGCTGGCGCTGGCCTCGGACCGGCAGTACATGCTCGACGGCGTCTACGAGGACGTCGACCCCGACGCCGCCCCGGCGGTCATCGTGCTCTCGCCGAGCAACGACGGCCGATACCCGATGGGCAACGGCATCTCTCGCCTGCAGTCCCGGTTCTGGGGCCGCGAGGAGTCACTCGAGAAGGCCCGGGCCGGGATCGGTGAACGACTCGACGCCGGTGCCGCTGACCAGGCGGGGCTCGTCACGATGGCGCTGGACGACCTCGACTTCGCCGACGAGATCCGGATCGTGCTGGAGGAGCGAGCCTCGCTCTCGCCCGATGCGCTGACCGGGATGGAGGCCAACCACCGGTTCGTCGGGCCGGAGACCATGGAGACCAAGATCTTCGGCCGGCTCACCGCCTGGCAGAACTGGATCTTCATCAGACCCAACGCCTCCGGCCCCGACGGCGCGCTGCGTCGCTACGGCTCGGGTCAGCGCGGCGACTACGACCACAAGCGGGTCTGAGCGGTGGTGGCTGAGCTCTTCAACGCCGCCAGCTACCTGGTCGAGCGCCGGCTTCGTGCCGGTGACGCCGAGAAGGTCGCCGCGAGTGGTTCCCGCAGCGTCACCTACGGCGAGCTGGACGGGCTGACCGGAGACGTCGCGGCCGGCTACCGCAGCCTCGGGCTGCGTCGTGAGGACCGCGTGCTGCTGGTGATGTCCGACGACATCGAGATGCTCGCCGCCATCCTCGGCGCCTTCCGTTCCGGCATCGTCGCGGTGCCGGTGTCCACGATGTTCAACGGGGCGGAGCTGGGCACGATCCTGGCCGACTCCGGCGCCCGGTGCGTGGTCTGCACCCACGAGTTCGCCGACGTGGTGGCCGAGGCGCTCACGGTGGCACCCGACGTGGAGCACGTCGTACTCAACGGGCCGGGCGGGCTGCCCGTGCCCGAAACAGTGACCCCACACACCTGGGCGGACTTCCACGCCGCGGGTGTGGCCGCACCGGAGGCGAGCCGGGCAGTCGCACGCACCGAGGACGACTCGTGGGCGCTGTGGCTCTACACGTCCGGCACCACCGGCACACCCAAGGCCGCGATGCACCGGCACGCCAACATCCGCCACGTCTGCGAGACGTACGGCGACCAGGTCCTCGGCATCCGCGCGGATGACTCGACGTTCTCGGTCGCGAAGATGTTCTTCGCCTACGGCATCGGCAACTCGGTGTTCTTCCCGTTGTCCGTCGGGGCGACCACGATCCTCGAGCCGCGCCGGCCCAGCCCGGACGTGGTCCGCGAGCGGCTGACCCGCGACCGCCCCACGCTCTTCTTCGGCGTACCGACGTTCTTCGCTGCACTTCTGGCCAGTGACCTGCACGCCGACGTGTTCTCCTCGGTCCGTCTCGCTGCGTCGGCCGGTGAGCCGTTGCCGGCACCGCTCCAACGCCGGTTCACCGAGCGGTTCGGGGTGGAGATCATCGACGGGATCGGCTCCACCGAGGCGCTGCACATCTTCTTGTCAAACAGGCCCGGTGACATCCGGCCGGGCACGACCGGGCGACCGGTCCCCGGTTACGAGGTCGAACTGCGCACCGTCGAGGGCGCGCTGGTGGAGCCGGGTCAGCCGGGGGCGCTGCACGTGCGCGGTGCGTCGATCGCGCTCGGCTACTGGCGCAGGGTCGACGCCTCGCGTCAGGTGTTCAAGGGCGAGTGGCTGAGCACGGGGGACACCTACGTGTGCTCCGAGGGTGACTACTACACGTGCCTGGGTCGCAACAGCGACATGTTGAAGGCCGGCGGCATCTGGGTCTCCCCCGCCGAGGTGGAGAGCCGGCTGCTCGAGCACCCGCTGGTGCAGCAGGCCGCGGTGGTCGGCGTGCCGGACCTCGACGGGCTCGAGAAGCCGATGGCCGTCGTCGTCGCCGGCGGTGTGGACGAGGCGACCCTGGTCGCCTGGTGCCGCGACGGACTGGCGCACTTCAAGGCTCCCCGGCAGGTGCTGTTCGTCACCGACCTGCCCAAGACGGCAACCGGCAAGCTGCAGCGCTTCAAGGTGCGCGACCTCCTCGCCGTCGGGTCCGACGCACTGACCCCGGAACCAGCACAGGGAGTCACCCCATGCCCTACGTGATCGCCAGTCCGTGCATCGACACGATGGACAGGTCGTGTGTGGAGGAGTGCCCGGTCGACTGCATCTACGAAGGCGACCGCAAGCTCTACATCAGCCCGATGGAGTGCATCGACTGCGGCGCCTGCGAGCCGGTCTGCCCGGTCGAGGCGATCACCCAGGACCGTCGGGTCGCCGAGGACGACGAGGCCTTCGTCGAGGACAACCGGGCTTTCTTCACCGAGGTCCTCGAAGGCCGGGACGCTCCACTCGGGGTGCCCGGAGGTGCCCACAAGACCGGGCCCATCGGGGTCGACACCGCGCTGGTTGCGGGGAGGTAGCCCGATGCTGGACGGCAACCTGCTGGTCGACGCGCACGTGCATGTGCCGATGCTCGGCTCGCTGGCCCCCGCGTGGATCGACTGGGCGCGCCAGTTCGGTCCCGAGGGCATCCTCGAGGACGTCTGGGACACCTCCGGCGTTCCCCGGCCGGACCGTCTCGACGCGCTGTTCGAGAAGCAGGGCGTCGACGCGGCGCTGCTGTTCTGCGAGCACAGCCCCAAGGCCACGGGGATGCAGCTCTTCGACGACCTGCTGCCCATCGTGGAGCACAACCCGCGGCGCTTCCGGCCCGTCGCGAACGTCAACCCGCACCTGCACTTCCCGATCGCGGCCGAGGTCACCCGGCAGCTCGACCACGGGGCTGCCGCGCTGAAGCTGCACCCGGTGCACGGAGGGTTCCGCTGTGACGACGCCGCGCTCTACCCGGCGTACCAGGTGCTGGTCGAGCGCAGCGTCCCGCTCGTGGTTCACTGCGGCACCAGCTCGTTCCCCGGCTCCATGAACGAGCTCGCGGACCCGGCGTACCTGTTGCCGGTGGTGCGCGACTTCCCGACCCTCGATGTCGTGCTCGCCCACGGCGGCCGCGGCTGGTGGTACGACGCCGCGGCGTTCATGGCGCTGAGCAACCCGACGGTATGGATCGAGCTCTCCGGCCTGCCCCCCAAACGGCTGCCGCAGTACTACGCCGGCCACGACCTGGGCCGGCTGGCACGTCGCTGGATCTTCGCCACGGACTGGCCCGGGGTGCCCGGCACGGCGCAGAACGCCCGGGACGTCATCGGCCTCGGGCTCGACGACGCGGTCGCGGCCGACGTGATCGCCGGCAACGCGCTCAAGGTGTACGCCGGTCTGGGCCATCTCGAACCAGAACGGGTTCGCAACAACAGGGAGCAGGCCGATGGTCACACCTGAGAGCCACGGTCGACCGGTGGCCGAGCTCAGCGACGAGGAGCTCGAGCAGCAGGGCAAGAACGCCCACGACACCCGCAACTGGGTGTTCCTCAACGGGACGGCGCAGCAGTTCGCCAACCACACCAGCCGGATGCTCGCTCTCGAGCAGGAGTACCTTCGCCGGCACCCGCAGCGCACCTGGCAGGGCTCGGGGGGCGCCGTCGACGAGCCTCCTGCGCCACCTTCCGGCGATCGGGTGGTCGCACTGCTCCGTCGGGTCGCGGATTCACCGGACGGGCGGATGCACAAGCTCGAGGTGCACCAAGCAGCACGCGAGGTCGGGCTGGAACGAGCCGCGCTCGCCAGGCTCTACACCGCCGAGCCCAGGCTCCTTGCCACCGAGCAGCAGGACCGGGTCATCACCGACGCCGGCCGGGACTTCCTGGGCGGCTGACTCACTCGCAGTAGTTGCAGGCGGCCGCGACGGGCATCTCCATGAAGCACGTGGGGCACAGGACCGGTGGCTTGTCCAGCGCCTTGGCCTTGCGCAGGCGGCTGCGGGCTGCGGAGACCTGTGGGGTGTGGGCGGCGACACCGCCGTCGGACGGCAGGTCGGCGCCGAAGAACCGGTAGCACGCGAGCCGTTCCTGGGAGGCGTGCTCGTCGGGGTCATCTGGAGCCTCACCTCGCACCTGCGCGACCGCCGCGGCGTACCCGTTGCCGACACTGCCCGTCGAGCTGACGCACAGGGCCGTGAGCATCGGCTCGTCACCCTCCTGGCACGTCTTCGCGACCCGCGCGAGAACATCACCCATCCAGTAGTGCATCAGCTGGCTGCTGCGGACCCCGGAGCTGCTCTGGACCAGGACAGCGAGGTCCTTGTTGACCACCACCTCGTTGTAGGTCCCCGCGGTCTCGATCAGCGCCTCGCGCGCGGCCGTGGCCCAGGCGCTGTGTGCCGCCTCGTTGCCCAGGTCTGACGCCTCCACCCACTGGCCGGTCGCCGGCTCGTCGCCGGCCTCTGAGGTCCTGGCCAGGTAGGCCACGTCGAACCCGAGCGCCCGTAGCACCTTGGCCGCGCCCTCCTTGCCACCCGAGAACTCCTGGCTGCTCGCGGCCTTGCCAGTGGCATAGCCGTGCGCCACCCCGAGGACGGCTTTGGAGTCGTAGTCCTTGCCACCGTTGCGCAGGACGTAGGCAGGAGCCTTCTCGAAGCCGTGCTCCGTCAGGAAGTCCTCATCGCCGAGCCGGTCGTACTCGTCCACGGCGAGCAGAACGTGCTCGCGGGTCACTGCTGAGAAGTCGGGCATGATCTTCACTGTATGCCTGATGGCGCGACCGAGCCTCTTCCTGCCCTTGGGTGGGGTCCGTCCGCGGCACCTGTCTCAGTGCTTGCGCAGCGCCTTGACCAGCTCGTTCTTCGACATCTTGGACCGGCCCTCGATGCCGATCTCGCGGGCCCGCTCGGTCAGGTCGTCCTTGGTCCAGTCCTCGTAGTCACCGGACCTGCCGCCCTTGCGTGCGACCGCTGAACGCGAGGAGCTGGCGGCGGCGTTGGCGATGCGCGCTGCCTTCTCCTTGCTCGCCCCGTCGTCACGCAGTGCTTCGTAGATCTTGTCGTCCTTGACCGACGGGCCCGGTTTCTTTGCGCCTGGCATCGCAGTCACGCTCCTTCCGTGGTGCTCAGTAGCTTGGCGAACTCGGTGGTGAAGGCCGGGATGTCGTCGGGCTTGCGGCTGGTCACCAGGTTGCCGTCGACGACGACCTCCCGGTCCACCCACGTGCCACCGGCGTTGCGTACGTCGGTCTGCAGGCTGGGCCACGACGTGAGCTCGCGACCCTTGACCGCGTCTGCCTCGATCAACGTCCAGATCGCGTGGCAGATGGCCGCGACGGGTTTGCCGGACTCGATGAACTCGTGCACGAAGTCGACCGCGTCCGAGGCGGTGCGCAACGCGTCCCCGTTGGCCACGCCACCCGGCAGCACAAGCCCGTCGTACCGCTCGGTGTCGGCCTCGGACACTATGACGTCCACATCGAACGTGTCCGCGGGGTCGAGGTGGTTGACCGCCTGGACGGTGCCCTCCTCGGGCGCCAGCAACTCGGGGGTGCCACCGGCGTCCTCGATGGCCTGCGACGGCTCGGTGAGCTCGGCCTGCTCGATGCCCTCCTGGCTGACCAGGAAGGCGATGGTCCGTCCCTCGAAGTGCTTGTCGCTCACGAGTCGGTGCCTCCGTCGGTGCGGTGCGGTGCGGTGAGTTGTCTTGCCTGTACCCATCCCCGGGACTCTCAAAAGCACGGACTCGGCGTGGGTATGGTCGTCGTTGCTCACCACCGATGCTCGGCTGGCGCGCGCGCCCGGCGTCCAGTGCGACGTCCGAGTGCCCTGACCCGTGGCGGGACCCCCCGATAGGCTGAGCCGGTGACCGATGCCACCGATGCCGCCACAGGGTGGTTCGGGCGGAGCACCCATCGCTGGCAGGACTGGCAGCTGTCCGACCTTGTCTGCGCCAAGGAGCGGCTCGGCCTGGGGGTCAGCCTCGTGGTTCCTGCGCGCAACGAGGCCGCCACCGTCGGCCAGGTGGTCAGCAGGGTCCGCGACGCGCTGGTCGACACCGTCTCGCTGCTCGACGAGATCGTCGTC
>JBBSVL010000073.1:0-9639 GCA_038233595.1 Propionibacteriales bacterium
GGCGGTGCGCCGGGAAGTCTGGTCGGCAGTCGATGTCGTACGCCGTACAGGAGGCCGTCGTGGGTGACGTGGTGCCCTTTGGGGCTGTGCTCGCCGTGCTGAGCGTGGCCGGGCTGCTGGCCGTCTGGTCGAACCGGGTCAGCGAGCGGGTCCGGATCCCGGCGCCGGCGATCTTCCTGGTGGCTGCTGCCGTCGCCTCCGAGCTGGTTCCCGGGCTGGGCATGGTGTCGGTGGAGACGGTCGAACGGGTGGTCACCGTGATGCTGGTGCTGCTCCTGTTCGACGGCGGGATGCACATCGGGTGGCGACGGTTCCGCACCACCGGGGGCCCGATCCTGTGGGTCGGAGTCATGGGTACGGCGGTGACCGCGGGCGGGGTCGCCGTCCTGGCGCATGCGGTGTTCGGCTTCGACTGGCGCGCCGGGCTGTTGCTTGGTGTCGCGCTGGCCCCTACCGACCCTGCGGTGGTGTTCTCGGTGCTGGGCCGGCGACAGGTCTCGGGGCGTTCGGGGACGCTGTTGGAGGGGGAGTCCGGCGCCAACGACCCGGTCGGGATCGCGGCGATGGCGGCGCTGCTTGCGGTGGGCGGCGGAGCGGGCGGCCTGGGCGCGGTGGGATCCGGCGTGGCGGAGTTCGTGCTGCAGATGGTGGTCGGCGCCGCGCTGGGTCTGGGAGGTGGCGTCCTGCTCTCACTGCTGATGCGCCGAGCCCCGCTTCCCAGTGGGGCGCTCTACCCGTTGCAGACCCTGCTGGCCTCGGGGGCGATCTACGGGGTTGCCACAGCCGCTCACGGCTCGGGGTTCCTGGCGGTGTTCGTCGCCGGGATCGTGGTGGGCGACGTGCGTGCGCCGTACAAGGCCGAGATCGAACGGTTCCACGCCTCTCTGGCCAGCCTGGCCGAGATCGTCGCCTTCGCCGCGCTGGGACTGACGGTCGCGTTGACCGACCTGACCGACGGGAACGCGTGGCTGGTCGGGCTGGCGCTGGCCGTGCTCCTGGCCCTCGTCGTACGCCCGCTGCTGGTCGGGCTCGTGCTGCTGCCTGTCGACCTGAGCCGTGGGGAGCGGGTCTTCGTGCTGTGGTCCGGTCTCAAGGGCGCCGTACCGATCCTGCTGGGCACCTACATCCTCACCTCCGGAGTGCCCGACGCCGACCGGCTCTACCAGATCGTGGTGGTGGTGGTGACCTTCTCGGTCGTCGTACAGGGCGGCTTGGTCCCGACCGTGGCGCGCCGGGCCGGCGTCCCGATGCGGGTCCTGGAGCCCGAGCCGTGGGCGCTCGGCATGCGTTTCCGGGACCAGCCCACCGGACTGCGCCGGGTCAACGTCGCAGCTGGCGCGGCGGCGGACGGCCTGCGTATCGACGAGCTCGACCTCGACGAGGACACCTGGATCAGCATGATCAACCGCGGGGGAGCACTGGTGCCGGTGCGGGGCGGCACCACGCTCCGGGCCGACGACGAGGTCCTGCTGCTGACAGATCCCGACGGTGCCGCGGACTGCGAGCATCTGTTCACGCGCCCGGCAGACGACCCGTTGCGCTGACCGGTGTCGACGATCCTCCAGCAAGGTCCGGAACTGGTCACGAGTGAGAGCTCCTCCCGGTTCGACGCGCTCTCGACCGTGCGCACTAGGTCGATGGAGCGGTCGAACGAAGCCACCCGGCCGACACCGGTACTCTCGGCGCACGCGACCAGGTACGCCTCGGCAGAGTCGAGCCGGTCGACGAACGCGCTCACCGATGCACGTCGCTGCGCGCGGCTCGGGTGCGGATGCCCAAGGCGTCCCGAACGGCTCACTCCTCCGAGGAGGAGGACACCCCCTTCTGGATCAGGTCCATCACGGTCGAGTCCGCGAGAGTGGTGACGTCGCCGACCTCGCGCTGCTCCGAGACGTCCTTCAGCAGCCGCCGCATGATCTTGCCGGACCGGGTCTTCGGCAGCTCGGGCACGATCATGATCTGGCGCGGGCGGGCGATCTTGCCGATCTCCTTGGCGACGTGGTCGCGCAGCTCCTGGACGATGTCATCGCCGCCGTCGCCGGCGGACTCGCGCAGGATCACGAACGCGCACACCGCTTGGCCGGTGTCCTCGTCGGCGGCACCCACGACCGCTGCCTCGGCCACCTTCGGGTTGGAGACCAGCGCCGACTCGATCTCGGTGGTGGAGAGCCGGTGGCCGGCCACGTTCATCACGTCGTCGACCCGGCCGAGCAGCCAGAGGTCACCGTCCTCGTCCAGCTTGGCGCCGTCCCCGGCGAAGTACACGTCCTTGAATCTCGACCAGTAGGTGTCCTTGTAGCGCTCGTCGTCGCCCCAGATGGTGCGCAGCATCGCCGGCCACGGCTTGGTGAGCACCAGGTAGCCCCCGGAACCCTTCTCCACGGGTTTGCCATCGTCGTCGACCACGACCGCCGAGATGCCCGGAAGCGCCTTCATCGCCGAGCCGGGCTTGCCTGATGTCACACCGGGCAGCGGGCTGACCATGATCATGCCGGTCTCGGTCTGCCACCAGGTGTCCACCACCGGGCAGCTGCTGCCGCCGATGGTCTCGCGGTACCAGATGTAGGCCTCCGGGTTGATCGGCTCGCCCACCGAGCCGAGCAGCCGCAGCGAGGACAGGTCTGCCTTCGCCGGGATCTCCGAGCCCCACTTCATGAACGTTCGGATGGCGGTAGGAGCGCAGTAGAGGATGGTCACCTTGTACTGCTCGATGATGTCCCACCAGCGGCCCTTGTGCGGGGTGTCCGGGGTGCCCTCGTACATCAGCGACGTCGTTCCGTTGGCCAGCGGCCCGTAGACGATGTAGGAGTGCCCGGTGACCCAGCCGATGTCGGCCGCGGTCCAGAACACGTCGGTGTCCGGCTTCAGGTCGAACACCGCCCAGTGCGTGTAGGCACATCCGACCAGGTAGCCGCCAGTGGTGTGCAGGATGCCCTTCGGCTTCCCGGTGGTGCCCGAGGTGTACATCACGTAGAGCGGGTGCTCGGAGTCGAACGCCTCGGGGCTGTGCTCCTTGCTCGCCTTGCCGACCGCGTCGTGCCACCACACGTCACGGCCCTCGGTCCACTCGACGTCCTGCCCGGTGCGCCTGACCACCAGCACGCTGCGCACGTCGGGACACCTCTCCAGGGCCTCGTCGACGGCAGGCTTGAGCCCGGCGGGCGCACCGCGCCGGTAGCCGCCGTCGGCGGTGATCACCACACGCGCGTCACAGTCCTGGATCCGGTCGACCAGCGCCTGCGCGGAGAAGCCGCCGAACACGACGGTGTGCGGCGCCCCGATCCGGGCGCAGGCCAGCATCGCCACCACCGTCTCCGGGATCATCGGCATGTAGATCGCGACCCGGTCGCCGGTCTTCACACCGAGCTCGACCAGTGCGTTGGCGGCCTGGCACACCTCGTCCTTGAGGTCGGAGTAGGTGATGTCGCGGGTGTCTCCCTCGGGCTCGCCGATCCAGTGGAACGCGACCTTGTCACCCTTCCCGGCCTCGACATGCCGGTCGAGGCAGTTGTACGACGCGTTGAGCTTGCCCCCGACGTACCACTTGGCGAACGGGGCGTTGCTCCAGTCGAGCACGTCGCTGAACGGCTCGGCCCAGGTGAGCCGCTCGGCCTGCTTGCCCCAGAACGCGACCGGATCCTTCTCGGCCTCGTCGTAGACGTCGGCCTTCACGTTCGCGTGCGCAGCGAGCTCCTCGGGCGGCGCGAACCTGCGCTCCTCGTAGCTCAGGTTGGAAAGGGTCTCGTTGCTCACGGTCGTGCTCCTTCATCTCGAAGACGTGTTTCCCACCCTAGGTCGCGCTCGCCGTTGCCACGAGGGGGTGGAGCTGGTCAAACCGAACCGGGGCGGTGCAGCGGGCTCGTGCGCACGCTGCACCGACGCGTCGGGTCAGCGGGGCCCGGTCGGGACCAACGCTCTCTTGAAGGCGAACGCGGTGACGCCCGCGAAGGAGGCGTACCACGCCGCAATCGCAGTCAGGACTCCGAAGTACCCACCGATCTTGCTGATCGAGGCGGTGCCGGCCCAGTCGCCGATCCCGAGCAGGAAGAACGTGATGGTCAGCAGCACGAAAACGGCAAGAACCGCACCGCTCACCCGGGTCGCGGCAACGGTCATGTACGCCGTGAAGATGCCCCAGCTGATCAGGTAGAGACCGACTCCCTTGCCGACGTCGCCGGCCGGGATCTTGTAGTCGGCCAGGTGTGCGGTCAGCCACCAGAACGAGATCCAGAACGCGCCGTAGGAGCAGAAGGCGGTGGCCCCGAACGTATTTCCCTTGGCGAACTCCCACAGCCCCGCCGCGAACTGGGCGATGCCGCCGTAGGCCAGGGCGGTGCCGAACACCACTGCCTCCACGCTCGCCGGCACCCAGCCCGCGTTGACGACGCTGAGGATGAACGTGGTCAGGGCGAAGCCGGCGAGGCCGAGCGGCGCCGGGTCGGCGATGTGCGCACCCGGAACGATCCCGGACGACACGGCCGACGAGGGCCTTTCTGTGCTGGACATCTGAACTCCTCAGTACGGGTAGGGGACGGGGAGCGGATGTACCGACGCTAGGGACCGCACTCAGCGGTCGGGCAGGGCCTCGGTTGGGCCGTGCGCCGAGCGCGGAAGAGCGCGCGGTGTGCGCCAGGTCACACTGCGACGAACGGTGGTGCCGGTACGACGAGCGGCATCCGGTCCCTCGGTGCTCAGTCGAGGAGCCGCTCGGGGTGGTAGCTGCCCCGGTCCAGGTCGACGTACTCCGGGGTGTGCAGCCGGACCATGCTCCGGCCCACGTGCACCGGCATCCGGTCCCTGGTCAGCAGTGATCCCCCGATCATCAGGGCGAAGGCGATCGGCACCGTGACCAGGGCCGGCTGGGCGAGCACCGCGCCGAACCAGCCACCCGGAGTGGCGCCGAGCATCACCGCCAGCACCGCGGCGGCCGAGAGGGTGCCACCGGCCACCAGCCCGGCAACCGCGCCCCGTGCGGTGAGGCGACGCCACCAGATGCCCAGCAGCAGCAGCGGGCAGAAGGTGGACGCCGCCACGGCGAACGCCAGCTCCACCGCGTGCGCGACTGCGACCCCGGAGCTGAGCACGGTCAGCGTGAGCGTGGCCAGCGCGCCGGCGGTGGCGCCGAGGCGGAAGGCGGTGATCGGGTCGAAGCGCCGGCTCAGCAGATCCTGGCTGAGCACCCCGCCGATCGAGATCACCAACCCCGAGGAGGTCGACAGGAACGCCGCGAACGCACCGGCCCCGAGCAGCGCGGTGAGGGCGACGCCGGGGGCACCGCCGAGCAGCCGGCTCGGCAGCTCGAGCACCAGCGAGTCGGTGCGTCCCGAGCCCACCAGGTCATAGGCGAACACCCGGCCCAGCACGCCGTACAGCGGGGGGAGCAGGTAGAAGGCGCTGAGCATCGCGAGCACCGCCACCGTCGTGCGACGGGCCGCCCGGCCGTCCGGGTTGGTGTAGAAGCGGACCACTACGTGCGGCAGCCCCATCGTGCCCAGGAAGGTGGCCAGGATCAGCGAGTAGGTCAGGTAGAGCGCGTGCTGGCCCTGGAGCGGCTCGATCCAGTCCGTGACGTGCAGGTGAGCCGTGCTGCCGCCACCACGCCGGTGCCACACCACCAGCAGGACCACCAGCGGGGTGAGCAGCGCGGTGAGCTTGAGCCAGTACTGGAAGGCCTGGACCAGGGTGACGCTGCGCATCCCCCCGGAGGCGACGTTGACCAGCACGATCAGGGCGACCACGACCGCGCCCAACCACTGCGGCGCGCCGGTGAACGTGCGCACGGTCAGCCCGGCGCCCTGGAACTGGGGGATCAGGTAGAGCACGCCGATCAGCACCACCAGGGCACTGGAGACCCTGCGGGCCGGCAGCGACTCGACCCGGAACTCGGCGAAGTCCGGCAGCGTGTAGGCCCCCGAACGGCGCAGTGGGGCGGCGACGAACACCAGCAGCAGCAGGTAGCCCGCCGTCCAGCCGACCGGGTACCAGAGCATGTCGGCCCCGCGGGCCAGCACCAGCCCGGCGACCCCGAGGAACGAGGCGGCGGAGAGGTACTCGCCGCCGATCGCGGAGGCGTTCACCACCGGGCCGACGTTGCGCGAGGCGACGTAGAAGTCGCTGGTGGTCCGGGAGATCCGCAGCCCGAACGAGCCGATCCCGAGCGTGACCACCGAGACCGCGAGGAGCGCAACGACGGCGGCGGTGTTCACCGCACCGCCATCGTGGGGAGGTTCATCGGGGGCCCACCAGGTCACGGAAGGAGCGCTCGTTGCGCTCGGCCCGGCGTACGTAGAACCAGGCCAGCGAGATCAGGAACGGGTAGACCACCCCGGCCAGCAGTACCCAAGGCAGCGGGATCCCGACGACGAGGACCCGACGCGTCCACGGCACCAGCTCGAACAGCAGCGGCAACATGCCCAGGGTGCCGCCGAGCACGGCGACCACGCCGAGCGCGAGCCGGAGCTGGGTGCGGATCAGGGAGCGCACGTAGATCTCGCCCAGCTGCGTCTGGGCGTCGATCTCGGATGCCACCGACCGGCTCGGTGGCCGACCCACAACAGTGCGAGGACGGGTGACCCGGACCCGCTCGGGGGGCGTTCTCGGGGTGGTCATTCGTCGCCCTGACGGGCCCGGCGCAGCATCTCGCGCAGCCCGGGCGTGTGCCGTCGGCTGACCTGCAGCTCGACTCCGCCCACCAGCACCGAGCACCGCCCCGCGTCCATCCGGACCTCGTCGATATCGCCGAGCGAGACCAGCAGCGAGCGGTGCAGACGCAGGAAGCCGGCCTCCGCCCAACGTTCCTCCAAGGTGGCGAGCGACAGCCGGACCAGGTGGCTCCCGCCGGAGGTGTGCAGCCGGACGTAGTCCCCGTGCGCGGCGACGTAGAGCACCTCGGACCGGGACACGAACCTGGTGACCCCGCCGAGCTCCACCGGGATGGTGTCGTCGGGCTCGACCTGCGTCCCGGACTCGTCGATCCGGCGCACGGCCTCGCGCAGCCGCTCCTCGCGCACCGGCTTGAGCACATAGTCCGCGGCCTGGAGGTCGAAGGCCTCCAGCGCGTGCTCCTCGTGCGCGGTCACGAAGACGACGCGGGGGGCGACCTTGAACCGGCCCAGCACGGCCGCGAGCTCCAGGCCACTCAGACCGGGCATCGCGATGTCGACGAAGACCGCGTCCAGGCTGTCGTCGTGCAGGATCCGGAGCGCCTCGGTGGCCGAGCGACAGGTGCGGACCTCGCCCACCCGGTGGTCGCGACCGAGCAGGAAGGCCAGCTCGTCCAGGGCCGGCTGCTCGTCGTCGACCACCAGCACCCGCAACGGTCGGCCATCGCTCATGGGGTGCTCACGAACGCACCCCGACGGCGTACTTGGGAACGCGGAGCGTCACCTTGGTGCCGGCTCCGGGTGCGGTCTCGACGACCAGCCCGCAGCCGTCACCGAACGCCGCGCGCAGCCGCTGGTCGACGTTGCCCAGGCCGACCGAGTCGGTGTCGTCGTCTCCGGCCAGCGCCCGGCGCACCCGTTCGGGGTCCTCGCCGACCCCGTCGTCCTCGACCGAGATCACTGCCTCCTGGTCGACGTCTCCGGCCAGGATGGTCACCGTGCCCTCGCCGTCCTTGTTGGCCAGCCCGTGGCGTACGGCGTTCTCCACCAGTGGCTGGAGGCACAGGAACGGGATGCTCACCGGCAGCACCTCGGGCGCGATCCGCAGCCGCACGTGCAGCCGGTCACCGAACCGGGCCTGCTCCAGCATCAGGTAGTGCTCGATCGAGCGGAGCTCCTCGGCCAGCGTGGTGAACTCCCCGTGCTGGCGGAAGGAGTAGCGGGTGAAGTCGGCGAACTCGACCAGCAGCTCGCGGGCCCGGTCCGGGTCGGTGCGGACAAACGAGGCGATCGCGGACAGGGAGTTGTAGATGAAGTGTGGACTGATCTGCGCCCTCAGCGCCCGCACCTCCGCCTGCATCAGCCGGGTGCGGCTGGCGTCGAGCTCGGCCAGCGCGAGCTGACCGGAGACCCACTGGGCGACCTCCTCGGTGGCCCGGAGCAGCCCGGCCGAGGCCGTCGTACCGAAGACCTGGAGCGTGCCGACGACGTGTTCCTCGACCACCAGGGGCGCGACGATCCCACGCCGTACCTCGCAGGAGGGGGTGTTGCAGCGCAGGTCGGTGCGGTCGACCACGGCGGTGCCGACCTCGGCGAGCACTCGTTTGGCGATGGTCCCGCACTGCTCCTGATGGTGCTGTCCGCGGCCGTCCCAGGCGAGGACTCCGGAGGTGTCGGTGAGCGCGACCGCGGGCGCGCCCAGCAGGGCGTGGATGTGCTTGATCGCCCGCTCCGCCGAGGCCCGGGTCAGCCCGAGGCGCAGCGCCGGGCCGGCCAGCGAGGCAGTGTGCAGCGTCCGGAAGGTGGTGCGGTCGGCCTCGGTGCCGAGGTGGCTTCCTTTCCTCGGACGCACCCAACCCAACATGCTCACCAACGGGACGCTACTCGGGTCGCCTCCTCGTCTCAGGAGAAGTTGATCAACAGGGTGCCGGGATCCTCCGGCGGCTCGTCGGGGGGCGCGGGCACCTCGACCCGATCCGGGTCCTCGGGCACCTCCGGCGCACGCTGGTGTTCCTGGACCGCGGTCCGGAAGCAGCGGGTCACGTAGGGCAGCTGCATGCCGTCGTGCCCGCGGCCGTAGCCGTCGTACAGCGCGGTGACCTGCTCCAGAAGCTCGGCCCGCTCGTCCTGCGGCAGGGTCGCGATGTTGGAGCGGGAGGCGACCAGGTCGGTCAGGCTCGCGCGGTCATAGGTCTTCCAGTGCCGGAAGCTGCGCTCCTCGACGAAGCCGAACTCGGGGTAGGCGCGGAGCGCGTGGACCGGGTCGTGCTGCTGGTCCTGGCTGCCGATCAGCCGGCCGAGCTTGCGCACCCACGGAATGCTCTGGTCACGTTCGTTCCAGACCAGGGCGAGCATCCCGCCGGGCCGGAGCACCCGGGCGATCTCGGGCACGGCGACTGCGTGGTCGAACCAGTGGAAGGCCTGGGCGGCGACCACCACGTCGACGGACCGGGACGAGGCCGGGATGCGCTCGGCGGCGGCGGTGCAGCCGTGCGCGCCCGGCACGCGTGCGGCGAGCCGGGCCAGCATCCGCTCGTCGGGGTCGGTGGCCAGCACCTCGTGGCCCAGGCCGACCAGGGTCTCGGTGAGCTTGCCGGTGCCGGCGCCCAGCTCGAGCACGCGGGCGTGACCGGGACCCACCAGCCAGGCCGTCGCCTCGGCCGGGTAGCCGGGCCGCGCCCGGTCGTAGCGTTCGGCGACCCCACCGAAGCTGAGCCGTTCGCTTGGCCGTTCGCTTGGCCGTTCACTCGGCACTGTGCCTCCTCGTCTTCTTGTAGAGGCCTTCCCGAGGCTCCGCTCCGCGACGCTACCCGATAGCGTTCGGCCTGTGCCCACAGCCGATCCCGGTCCAGATCCGCTGGCCTGGTTGATGACTCTCGAGGGCGTGCCCTCGGCATTCGCGGCCGCCCGGGACGGCATCGACGCGCTGCTGCGGGATCGCGGCCTGCGGCGTACTGCACCGGACCAGACGGCCGAGTCGCTGCTCCGCGGCGCCCACGCCTCGGCCGTCCTCGCCGGGTCGTCGGCGACGGCCGAC
>JBBSVL010000074.1:0-9630 GCA_038233595.1 Propionibacteriales bacterium
CGCCAACCTCGGCGCTGTCGAGATCATCGGCATGTCGGCGAACGGCGCGCAGTTCGGCGTTCCCACCGCGCACTACTACTGGATCGGCGCCGTGCCGGCGATGTTGTTCCTCGGCGTCGTGATGATGCCGTTCTACTACGGCTCCAAGGTCCGTTCGGTGCCGGAGTTCATGCGCAGGCGGTTCGGCACCGGTGCCCACCTGGTCAACGCGATCAGCTTCGCGATCGCCCAGCTGTTGATCGCGGGCATCAACCTCTATCTGTTGGCCAAGATCGTCGAGATCATCCTGGGCTGGCAGCTGTGGATCTCGCTGGTCGTGGCCGCACTGATCGTGCTGACCTACACCACCCTCGGAGGCCTGTCGGCGGCGATCTACAACGAGGTGCTGCAGTTCTTCGTGATCGTGGCCGCGCTGCTGCCGCTGACCATCATCGGTCTGAACAAGGTCGGCGGGTACGGCGGCCTCAAGGCCGCCATCTCGAAGACCCCTGACGGCGCCACCCAGCTCTCATCCTGGCCCGGCACCAACCTGACCGCCATCAGCAGCCCGCTGCTCTCCGTGCTCGGGATCGTACTCGGCCTCGGCTTCGTGCTCTCCTTCGGCTACTGGACGACCAACTTCGTCGAGGTCCAGCGCGCGATGGCCAGCAAGTCGATCTCCGCCGCACAGCGGGCGCCGATCATCGGCGCCTTCCCGAAGATGTTCATTCCCTTCATCGTGATCCTCCCGGGCATGATCGCCGGGGTGCTGGTGGGGCCGGTCGCGCAGGCGAAGGCGTCCGGCAAGACCTTCGACTACAACAACTCACTGCTCTACCTGATCCGTGACCTGCTCCCTAACGGCATGCTGGGCTTGGCAGTCGCGGGTCTGCTGGCCTCGTTCATGGCCGGCATGGCGGCCAACATCTCGGCCTTCAACACGGTCTTCTCCTACGACCTGTGGCAGACCTACGTGAAGAAGGACAAGCCCGACCACTACTACCTGGCCGTCGGCCGCTGGGCCACGGTGGCGGCAACCCTGGTCGCGATCGGTACGGCGACGTTCGCGGCGTCGTACTCCAACATCATGAACTACCTGCAGACCCTCTTCGGCTTCTTCAACGCCCCTCTGTTCGCCACGTTCATCCTCGGCATGTTCTGGAAGCGGATGAGCGCGACCGCCGGCTGGGTCGGCCTGGTCGCGGGCACCGTGGCCGCGATCGTGGTCAGCATCCTGGGCACCGGCGTGCTGGGCAGCCTCTCGATCGGTGTGCTCAGCCTGTCCGGCCAGGGCGCCAGCTTCGTCGCCGCCGGCGCGGCGTTCGTCGTCGACATCGTGGTCAGCTACGTCGTCACGATGCTCACCAGTCCACGAGTGGAGTCCGAGCTGCGCGGGCTGGTCTACAGCCTGACCCCCAAGCAGGACTTCCACGACGAGCACGAAGGGGTGTTGGCGTGGTACCAGAAGCCGACCCAGCTCGCCGGTGTCGGGCTCGTGCTCGTGATCATTCTGAACATCATCTTCTGGTGAGGGAGAGCCGACCATGACAGACAACACGTCCGAGCAGACCGAGCAGGACGGCACCGAATCGTCTCGGCACACCGCGGGCGCCTTCGACATGCGCACCTTCATCGCAGCACTGATGGGCATCTTCGGGGTGATCCTGGTGCTGGCCGGCATCTTCGGCTCGGACACCACCACGGACGGCTCCAAGGCTCCCGGCAACGTCAACCTGTACGTCGGCATCGCACTGCTGGTCTTCGCCGGGCTGATGCAGGGCTGGGCGTTCTGGCGGCCCACGGTCGTCGACGAGGCGGAGCTGGCGCGGCAGAAGGCCGAGATGGAGCGTCCGTCCGAGAGCTCCTGACCAACGCCGCGCAACGATGGGGCCATGCTCAACGGGCTCTCCCCGGCACGTCGTCGGCTCTTCATGCTGGCCGGTGCGCTTCTTGCGGTGCTGCTGGTTGTCGTCGTCGCGGTGCTGGTGGCCCACCGGATCGGCGGCTCGACCGCCGTGGACCAGCGCGCGCCGGGTGCGGTGATCGTGGTGCCGGGCTACGGCGGCAACGTCAGTTCCCTGGACCCGGTCGTCGCCGAGCTGCGCAGGCAGGGTCGTGACGTGGTCGTCTTCCGGCCCACGGCTGGGGGCACGGGTGACCTCCGGGTCCAGGCCAGAGGGCTCGGCGAGCTGACCCGGGCCACGATGCGCAGGACCGGCGACACCTCGGTGGACCTCGTCGGCTACTCCGCCGGAGGGGTGGTGGCGCGGCTCTTCGTGCGCGACGACGGCGGCGCCCGCGTCGTACGACGGGTGCTGACGCTGGGCTCCCCGCACCACGGCACCGACGTGGCCCAGCTGGCCGAGGACGCCGTCGGGTCATGCCCGAAGGCGTGCGAGGAGCTCAGCCCGGACAGCGACCTGATCCGGCAGCTGAACGCCGGCGACGAGACCCCGACGGGGCCTCGCTGGATCACGGTGCGCTCGTCGTCGGACCGGGTGGTCACGCCCACCGCGTCGGCGTCGCTGTCCGGAGCACTCGACCTGCTCGTGCAGGACGTCTGCCCGGGCCGTACGACGAGCCACGGCGCGCTGCCCGGCGACCCGGTCGTGCTGGCGACCCTGCGCAGTGCACTGGGCACGGGAGCGCCCGCGGCCCCCCGCAAGGTCAGCTGTTGACGTCCTTGGTGCTGAAGTTCGCCCAGGCCGCGACCGCGAAGACGGCCAGGTAGGCCAGCTGCTCGGCGACTCCGTGGAGCACGTTGTCCCACTGGATCGGGTCACGGAACAGGTCGATGAACGAAAGCCAGTACCGCGTCGGCAGGTACGGGTGCAGCGTCTGGGCGGCGTCGAGGCCGAGCAGCACCGTCGACCCGATCAGGAAGCCCACGGTGCCCAGCGCAGCCGCGACGGCCGACTCGGTGAGCGTAGAGAGCAGCAAGGCGATCGCGGCCACACTCAGCATCGACAGCGTGACGTAGCCGAAGGCCAGCACGGTGCGCTCGGCCATCTGCTGACCGGTGAGGGTCGTCCCGGACACACTCGCCGTGCCGCCCAATGCGGCCGCCGTCGTCGACCTGCCCAGGAACAGGATCCCTTCGATGTAGGCGACGAACGCGACCACGATCACCGAGAGGAACACGAACGCGATCACGCTGACCAGCTTGGCGACCAGCAGCCGGGTGCGGCTCACGGGCCGGATCAGCAGGTAGCGCAGGGTCTCCGTCTGTGACTCCCCGGCGATCGCGTCACCGCCGACCACCGCCACCGCGACCGGCAGGAACAGGGGCAGCACGATGCCCAGCGCCGCCAGCGGGAACAGGGTGCCGTCGGTGAGCACGGCCGAGAGGAACGGCGGCCCGGTGCCGGGTCGTGGCCCGAGGTCGGTGACCGCGAGCAGGATCGCCACGACGGTCGGTAGCGCGTTGAGGGCAAGGATCGTCACCCAGGTGCGCGGCCGACGCAGCATCTTGACCAGCTCGACGCGGATCATCCGCGCTCACTTGCCTGAAGCACGATCTCCTCCAGTGGTCGTCGCCACGGTCCGATCTCCTCGACGCGTACGCCGCCACCCACCAGCTGTGCGTTGAGCTCGGCGGCGTCGGCGCCGAGGACCACGAGCGAACCGGCACCGGAGCTGACCACCCGACCGTCGAGCAGCGCGGTCGCGCGCTGCACGTCAGGGGTGCGCAACGCGATGCGCCCGGTGGGGGCTTGGAGAGTGGCCAGCTGCTCCTCCAGCACCAGCCTGCCCCGGTCGAGCACGCCGACCCTGGTGCACATCTGCTCGATCTCGGCGAGCAGGTGGCTGGAGAGGAAGATCGTCGTACCACCACGGTTGAGCTCGAGCAGCAGCTCACGCATCTCGCGGATTCCCTGCGGGTCCAGCCCGTTGGTCGGCTCGTCGAGCACCAGCAGCCGCGGCTTGCGCAGCAGTGCCATCGCCAGCCCGAGGCGTTGCCGCATACCCAGCGAGTAGGTCTTCGCGGGGCGCTTGTCGCGGGGGTCCAGGCCGACCTGCTCCAGGGTCGCGTCGATGCGGGTACGACGACCGCGTCTGGTCGACCCGGGCCCGGCCGCGTCGAACGTGGCCAGGTTGGTGCGACCGGAGAGGTGCGGGTAGGCGCCCGGCCCCTCGACCAGGGCACCGACCATCGGGAGCACCTGGTGCGCGGCAGCGGGCATCGGCCTGCCGAACAGTTCGATCTCCCCGGAGCTGGCCAGGACCAGCCCGAGGAGCAGTCGCACCGTGGTGGTCTTGCCCGAGCCGTTGGCCCCCAGGAAGCCGTAGACGTCGCCCTCGCGGACGTCGAGGTCGACGGAGTCCACGGCCGTCACTGCGCCGTACACCTTGGTGAGACCTCTGGTGCGGATCACCGGAACCTCCCGTGGGCGCGGACGTCCGAGGCGGCCTTCTCCAGTGTCGCCGGTGTCACCGTGCCGGCGAGCAGGACCGCCCCGTAGTGGCCCGGCGGGACCAGGACCGAGAGCGGGCCCACCGACAACCCGGTGCCCTCGGCGGTGTCCGTCGAGGAACCGCTCTTGCGCAGCTGCGCGCGGAGGGCGGCGGCAATGTTGCCCCGCAGTGGGATGGCGATGACCGCGGTCGGTCCCCGGCCGTAGACACCCACGGCCCCCAGGTCCGACGGCTCCCCGCGTCGGGCCAGGCCGGCGACGGAGCTCGGGGGGACGAAAGGCGCGAAGGCGTTCGCCCCGGCCGCCGCGTCGATGGCGGCGTGGAAGGAGACCTTGACGCCCTGGGGGGCATGGAACTGCGTCACGGAGGCGGGTGGGACACCCAGGTCGAGATCGGTCAGCTGGGTGGCCAGCACCGGCCGATGGCGCCCCACGGCGTACACCTCGACCTGGGTAGGCAGGCCCGAGCCCTCGTCGGCCCAGATGTCGACGTGGTCGATCGTCGAGCGGGCGTCGGCAGGGTCGAGCCGCAGCCCCGCGGAGTCGTGACCGGCCACCCGTCGGGCGGGCAGCCGGGACAGCTCGGAGGGCTTCGCACCGGAGAGCATCCGGGCCGCAAGCGTGGGGGGCAGCACGTCGGACTCGTCGGGCAGCCGCACGGTGGAGTACGGCGTCACGGTGGCCTTCTCGGACTCGAAGCGCCACTGGGTGGCCAGGCCGCCGTCGCGGATCAGGTCCGACTCGCCGGTCGGTCGCGTCTGGTCGACCCGCCAGTGGGCGCCGTCGTGCCACCACACCCTGAGCTGGCTCTCGTCGCTGAGCAGCCCCGCCACCGCTGAGAACGAGCTGGTCACGGGCACCTGGAGGGTGCCGCGCGTGGTCGCCTGCCCGGACCAGGACAGCTCGGCGGACTGCTGGATCCGGGCCCGGATCTCGACCGCGCTGAGGCTGGAGGCCTGAGCCGGCCAGTGCGCGCGGAGCACGGCGGGAGTCGTGACCAGAACCGCCACGACCGCCACCAGCAGCCAGCGGCGCGCGGGAGTCATGGGCCCCAAACTACGTCGGGCAGCCTGACCTGTTGAAAGATCACGCAGTAGGGTCCGGAGGGTCCCACCCTCGTCCCGCTGGAGGCACCGTGTCCGTTGCCGATCTGTTCCGTCTCGACGACAAGGTCGCAGTGGTCACCGGCGCGTCCTCGGGGCTGGGAGTCGCCTTCGCCCAGGCGCTGGCCGAGGCAGGCGCCGACGTCGCACTCGGTGCCCGGCGGGCAGACCGGCTGGCCGACACCGCGGGCCTGGTCGAGGCGGCGGGACGCAAGGCACTCCCGGTCGCCACCGACGTGGCCGACCCGGCCTCCTGTCAGGCGCTGGTCGACGCCACAATGGCAGAGTTCGGTCGCGTCGACATCCTGGTCAACAACGCCGGCATCGGCACCGCCGTCCCCGCGACCCGGGAGACGCCCGACCAGTTCCGCTCGGTGATCGACGTCAACCTCAACGGCTGCTACTGGATGGCCCAGGCGTGTGGGCGGGTGATGCAGCCGGGCAGCTCGATCATCAACATCTCCTCCGTGCTCGGGCTCATCACCGGGGGCCTGCCGCA
Source organism: Propionibacteriales bacterium (assembly GCA_038233595.1). Taxonomy (GTDB): domain Bacteria; phylum Actinomycetota; class Actinomycetes; order Propionibacteriales; family Nocardioidaceae; genus Marmoricola. The sequence goes on from JBBSVL010000074.1 coordinate 5,997, forward strand.
AGCGGCGTACTCCGCGTCCAAGGCCGGTCTGAACGGGCTGACCCGCGACCTCGCGCAGCAGTGGATGAAACGCAAGGGAATCCGGGTGAACTCGGTCGCGCCCGGGTTCTTCGAGTCCGAGATGACCGAGACCTACCAGGAGGGCTACCTGGAGGCCGTGCTTGCTCGGGTGCCGGCCGGACGGATGGGTGACCCGCGCGAGCTGGCGGCCACGGTGGTCTTCCTGGCCTCCGACGCCGCCGGCTACCTCACCGGGCAGACGATCCCCGTCGACGGCGGGATGACGATCGCGTAGCTGGTGGTCAACGTCGTGCGGTGACGTCCAGGAAGTGCAGGAGCCGTGGCCAGACCGAGGCCCGCGCGAACTGGTTGGCGAGTCGGTACCGGCCGCGAAGCCGGTCCGTCGCAAGCAACACCGCCGGCTCATAGGGCACCAGCCCTCCGACTGAGTGGCCCGCGTCGGGGTACACGGCAAGGTCATGCTGGTAGCGGTCGTGGTGGGCGTCGAGCCGGGCAACGATCGCTTGGGACATCGGGCAGGACTGCCATAGCTTGTCCGCGCCCCCACACGTGAGGAACATCGGGGCGTGGATGCGCTCCACCGGTATCACCGCGTCTCCTTTCGTGGTGGGCTCGGAGCCGCGGACGAAGACGAACGGCACCTGACGCCCATGGAACGTCCATGCCGACTTGTCCGTGGTGTACGTCGACAACCCGACACCGCCGACCAGCCCCGCATAAGCGACGTTGCTGGGGACGCCGAGGATCACGCCGTGCAGCAGGCGTGGGTAGTGCACCGCAACCAGCTCTGCGGCCTCGCTGCCGCGGGAGTCGCCGCTGATGTAGATCCGGTGTGGGTCCACGCCGGGCTGGGCGCGCAGCCAGCGCAGCGCGTGGGCGAAGTACTCCAGCGGGATCTTGACCAGGTACTTCGGCAACCCAGGCGCGTGGAAGTAGGCGATGCTCAGGGTGCTGTAACCCGCAGCGGCGAGGCCTTCCCCGAGCGCAGCCGAGGAGACTCCTCCTTCAGACCCACCGAGCGAAAGGACCGCCGGCCGTGGCGACCTGGAGTGGGGCGCCTGGTGGTACACGCCATCGAAACCCTGGCGGGGGACTGTCTGCGTGCTGGTGCGGACGCCTCGGCTGCGTTGGCGGTGGAAGGTCGCACGCCCCATGGTGCCGCCGTCGGCTGCGGTGACCCGGAGGTCGAACGACTCCCGCCCCGATCTCGCGTAGGCACGCGAGTCGGTGACCGTCGGTTTCGGGGAGAGGGCCTGGACCAGGCCCATCGGGTGCACACCGGTGTAGGAGCCGCCGATCGAGCTCGCCTGGTCGACGTCGATGACTCCCGCGGAGTTGGCGCGGAAACGGGCCGCGGAGACCCAGTGCGTGTGCTTCGCATCGACCGAGCTCAGGGCAACGGTGAAGACATCACCGGGCGACAGCCCGGAGATGCGGACCGACATGGGCATGGTGAGCGCGGACGTCCTCGGACTCACCCTGACTGTCGCGTCCTGGTGGCCGTTCGAACACGCCGTGACCACGAGGGCCGCCGCGGCGATCGCGACCGCGACCCGCACCCAGCCACTGCGTCTGCTCACCGAGACTCCTTCTGAGTGAGTGCGGGTCACTCGTAGCCGAGGACGTCCTTGCGTCGTTCGCCCCACTTGAGTGCGGAGTCGATGGCCTGCTCCAGACTCAGCGACGACGACCAGCCGAGCACGTCGCGAGCCTTGTCGACGTTGGCGAACGCGCCCACGGCGTCGCCGGGTCGCGGAGGCGCCTCGGTGACGGGCACCTCGGCGCCGTACACCTTCTCGAACGCGGCCACGAGCTCGCGCACGGTGACTCCGGACCCTGTGCCCACGTTGACGATCGCGCGCGGCGCATCCTCGGCTGCGAGTACGTCGTCGAACCGCTCCACAGCCGCGACATGTGCCCGGGCGAGGTCCCAGACGTGGACGTAGTCCCGGATCCCGGTGCCGTCGCGAGTCGGGTGCTCGGTGCCGGTGATCGTGAAGGAGTCCTTGAGCCCGCGGGCCGCCATCACCAGCTGGCCCAGGATGTGCGAGGGCTCCTTGGCGTAGATGCCGGACTCCAGGTCGGGGTCGGAGCCGATCGGGTTGAAGTAGCGCAGGATGATCGCGCGCAGGTCGGTCGCAGCGGCGATGTCGGTCAGCGCCATCTCCATGACCAGCTTGGTGCGGGCGTACGGCGACCCGGGCTCGAGCGGGTCGGTCTCCACGACCTCGAAGTCCGGCTTCAGCGCGTAGAGCGATGCCGAGGAGGAGAACAGCACCCGCGGCTTGCCCAGCTCGTTGAGCTGGTCGAAGAGCTCCAGCGACTTGGCCACGTTGTCGCGGTAGTAGGCGTAGGGCTGCTGCACCGACTCGGGTACGACGATGCGCGCGGCCATGTGGATGGTCGCTTCGATGTCTGGGTGCTCCGCGACCACTCGGGCCACGAGGCCGCGGTCGGCGATGTCGCCCTCGTAGAAGATCCGGTCGCGCACGAACACCCGTGGCCCGATCAGCAGCGAGTCCAGGATCACCGGGGTGTGGCCAGCCTGCTCCAGTGCCTTCGCCGTCGTCGAGCCGATGTAGCCGGCACCGCCGGTGACCAGAACCTTCATGCGAACGACCCTAACGGTTGGACCGGTCGCCGAGTCGTCGTACCGTCCCCTCAGGAAGGCCGCAGGTCGCGGAGGATGCGCTGGCTGGCCAGCTTGCCGGGGGAGCCGATGACACAGCCGCCGGGATGCGTGCCGGACCCGCACTGGTAGTAGCCGTCGATCGGGGTGCGGTACTGGCTCCAACCGGGCGCCGGACGGAAGAAGTACATCTGGGGGGCCAGGAACTCGCCCGCGAAGATGTTGCCCTCGGTGAGTCCCGTGGTGCGCTCGATGTCGAGCGGCGTGACCACCTCGCGGTGCAGCACCAGGTCGCCGAACCCGGGGAAGTGTGACTCCAGCACGGCCTGGGCCTTGTCTCCGAACCGCTCCCGCTCGGAGTCCCAGTCGCTCTCGTGCAGCTCGTAGGGCGCGTACTGCACGAAGCACGACATCACGTGCTTCCCGGCAGGTGCCATGTCCGGGTCCACGACTGACTGGATCGCGGCGTCGATGAAGGGACGCTCGCTGTACCAGCCGTACTTCGCCGCGTCGAAGGCCCGCTCGACGTACTCGATCGTCGGACCGATGTTCATGAAGCCGCCGTAGTGGTCGACCGTGTTCGGCAGCGCGGGAAAGACCGGCAGACCGTCGAGCGCGAAGTTGACCTTCGCGGACACGCCCCGGAACCTCATCCGCTCGACGTTGTCGACCAGGTCGGAGGGCAGCTCGCGCGGGTCCAGCAAATCGAGGAACGTACGCCGAGGGTCGAGTGCCGACACCACGACAGGTGCGCGCAGCTCGGTGCCGTCCTCGAGGGCGACCCCGACCGTTCGGCCCCCTTGGGTGAGCACATTGCTCACCTTGGCGCCGAGCCGGATCTCCGCGCCGTACGCCTCCGCGGCGCGGGCCAGCACCTGGGTGAAGCCGCCGTTGCCGCCCTTGTGGAAGGCCCAGGAGCCGAGGTGCCCGTCGTGCTCACCCATCTTGTGGAACAGCAGCACCAGTCCGGACCCGGGTGACATC
>JBBSVL010000075.1:0-9586 GCA_038233595.1 Propionibacteriales bacterium
CCGACGGCTGCAGGGCAAAGAACTGGACGCGGCGTCTGGTCGCCGGGGAGATGAAGCGTTACGACTACCCGCGCTGGCAGTTCGTCAACAACTCCATCGAGATCCGGCGGTGGTGTTGCGAGTCCCTCGACCTGCTCGAGATCCCGTGGCGGCAGTCGAGCTGGAAGACCATCTCGGTCTCGACCCGGGGCGGGGTCTCCCGCCTCGACGAGCTGATCGGACTGAAGGGATGAGCCGCTCAGCGGTGGTACGCCGGCGCCTTCTCGTGGATCGCGTCGCCCATCACGTGGATCCGCAGCGCGTTGGTGGAGCCGGGGATGCCGGGCGGTGAACCGGCGATGATCACCACGAGGTCGCCGATCTGCACCCGGCCGATCCGGAGCAGCTGCTCGTCGACCTGGCGGACCATCTCGTCGGTGTGCTCGACGGACCCGGTCTTGAAGGTCTCCACCCCCCAGGTCATCGAGAGCTGGGAGCGCACCTGTCCCTCGGGGGTGAAGGCCAGCACCGGCACCTTGCCCCGGTAACGCGCTAAGCGGCGGGCCGAGTCGCCGGACTGGGTGAACGCGACCAGGTACTTGGCACCGACCCGCTCGGCCACCTCCGCGGCCGCCTTGGCGATGACACCACCACGGGTGAGCGGCTGCCAGTCGATCGCCGCCATGTTCGGGAGCTCGTGGTCCTCGGTGGACCCGATGATCCTGGCCATCGTCTCGACGGTCTCGATCGGGTACTCCCCCACGCTGGTCTCGCCGGAGAGCATCACCGCATCGGCACCGTCGAGCACCGCGTTGGCCACGTCGGACGCCTCCGCACGGGTCGGCGCCGGGTTGGTGATCATCGACTCCAGCATCTGGGTCGCCACGATCACCGGCTTGGCATTGCGCCGGGCCTTGTCCACCACTCGCTTCTGCAGGAACGGCACGTCCTCCAACGGGCACTCCACGCCGAGGTCGCCGCGCGCGACCATGAACGCGTCGAACGCCCGGATCACCTCGTCGAGGTTCTCGATGGCCTGCGGTTTCTCGATCTTGGCGATGACCGGGAGGTAGATGCCCTCCTCGTCCATGATCGTGCGTACGTCGTCTGCATCGGCAGCCGAGCGCACGAAGGACAGCGCGACATAGTCGACGGTCAGGTGCAACGCCCAGCGCAGGTCGGCGACGTCCTTCTCCGACATCGCCGGGACCGAGACCGCGACGCCCGGCAGGTTGATGCCCTTGTGGTTGCTCACGCGGCCACCCACGACCACCCGGGTGTGCACCTCGGTGTCGTCGACCGACTGGACGCGCAGCCGCACCTTGCCGTCGTCGATCAGGATGTCGTGACCGGGCGTGACGTCACCGGGCAGCCCGTCGTACGTCGTGCCGCAGATCCCGGCGTCACCGAGGATGTCGCGGGTGGTGATGGTGAATGCGTCGCCCGGCTTGATCTGCTCCGCACCTCGCGCGAAGTTGCCGAGCCGGATCTTGGGACCCTGCAGGTCGGCGAAGATGGCGATGGCGTGACCGCTGGTGTCGGACGCCGCCCGGATCCGCCGGTAGACCTCCGCATGCTCCGCATGGGTGCCGTGACTCAGGTTGAGCCGGGCGACATCCATGCCTGCGGCGACCAGTTCCTTGATCCGCTCCTCGGACGACGTCGCCGGGCCCATGGTGCAGACGATCTTTGCTCTACGCACGGAACCGACCCTACTGCTCGCGACTTGAACGATCCAACGACGATCAGGACACCTCGACGCGCACCACGCGGTCGGTCATCGAGGGCGACTCGCCACCGAGCAGCCACGCCGAGCCGCCCGACAACACCGTGGCCGCGTCGCTGAGCGGCACCGGCAGCCGGCCGGCGCGGGTGAAGTGCTCGGTGCGGGGGTTGAACCACCACATCTGGTCAGTCTGCGTGTTCGGGTCGATGCGGCCGCCCATCAGCAGGATCCGGCCTCCGAGGGCCGCAGCCTGCGCGTGACCCAGCGGCCGAGGCAGGTGGGCCACCACCCGGGTCCTTCCCGTGCGTACGTCGACCCGCTGGACCGTGTCGAGCTCACGGTTGTTCACCTCTCCCCCGAACACGTAGACGGCCCCTCCTGTGGGAGCGATCGCGGCGTAGCGCACCCCGACGCTCAGCATTCCCGCCGGGCGCAACGACGCTGAGCCGTGCTGGCGCAGGATCGTGCGGGGCACGCTGGTCCCGTCGTACCCGCCGATGACCAGGGTGCCCGAGGCGGTGTCCGCCACCACCAGGTCGGAGCGCGTCGTGGGCAACCGGTCGACCCTGCGCCACCTGTTGCCGACCAGGGCCTGTACGACGGACTGCTCAGTGGTGTTCCCACCACCGAAGACGGCCGGGTTGCCGGCGTAGCTGCCGCCGGCAGCGTCGTGCACGGGTACCGCGAGCGCCGGGAGTCCAACAGCGTGCCCCGAGGCCAGCTCGAGCCGGAACGACCGGCCGGTGGTCTGGTCGCCGGGGAGCAGGCCGCCCGCGACAACGACCCGACCGGGATGCCCGGGATCGGCGACCACCGCTTCCCGAGCCACCGGAAACGGCAACCTCCAGCCGACCAACGCAGCGTGCGCACGGGTGGGCGCGGGAGAGGTGGACCGGGAGGGTGAAGGCGACCCCGTGCTCACCGACGAGCTGGTCGAAGGGTCGCCCGAGCGCGTCCCGGACGGACCGGCTTGCTGTCCACAGGCACCCAGCGCTGCGAGAGCGACTGCGAGCGAGACCGCCCCGACCGAGGCCGGTCGGTTCAACGCATGTTCCCGGTGTGCCCCATCGAGTAGCGACCGGGCTGTGGCCACACGGCGATACCGTGCGGGCTTCCGGAGACGGGGATCCTGGCTACCAGCTTGCCGGTGCGGGTGTTGAAGCCGTAGACGACCGAGTCGTACCTGCCGGCGAGCCAGAGCGTCCTGCCGTCAGCCGAGACGCCGCCCATGTCGGGGCTACCGCCTCCTGGGATGGTCCATTTGTCCACGATCTTGTTGGTCGCGAAGTCCAGCACACTGACCTCACCCGCTCCCCGGTCGGAGATGTAGAGGTGCTTGCCGTCCCGGCTCGGGTAGAGCCCGTGCGGGTGGCTGGGCATCCCGATCACCCGGCGTTGCTTGAAGGTCGCGGCGTCGATCAACCGGAGCTCGTTGGTGCCCATGTCGGCCACGTAGAACGTCTTCCCGTCCGGGGAGAGTCGGATGTCCTGCGGCATGCTCATCCCGGCCTTGGTCGGCGCCGCGTGAGGGGCGGTCGCACGCGGGTCCAGCTTGAGTACGCCGATCACCTTGCGCTTGAGCGTGGAGACCTTCACGAGCTCCCCGGAGAACTCGCAGGTCAGGATGAAGTACCTGCCGTTGGCCGAGAAGTCCGCATGGTTAGGCCCCTTGCACCCCGGCAGCGAGAGCTCGGAGAGCTTACGGAAGTTGTGCGGGTCGGAGAACTGGAGGGTGTCGTGCTGCTCCACCATCACGATGGCGGTCTTGCCGTCCGGCGTGAAGTAGAGGTTGTAGGGCCGCGGGACGCTGAACGTGCGCTTCTTGGTCCCACTGCGCGGGTCGAGCGTGATCAGCTCGTTGGCCGCACTGGAGTTCACGACCAGCCGCCGAAGGTTCCAGGAGGGTACGACGTGCTGGCTGAGGAACCCCGCCTGGATCACCCGGACCACCCGGCGCGTCCGCTGGTCGATCACGGTGACCGTCGAACCCCGGGAGTCCGGGACGTAGAGATAGGACGGGTCGCCCGCCAGCCTGGGGCTCACCATGCCGGCGCGGGTCTGGGAGTAGACATCGCCCCCGATGACCGGCGGCATTCCGGGAAGCGGGTTGCGGAACCGCTTCGGCACCTGGGCGGCACTCTGGGTGGAGGACACGGGGCCCGACGATGCACCGGGGGTAGAAGCTGAGCTGGAGGCGGGTGCAGACTTCGCAGCCTGCGCACCGCAGCCGCCGAGCACCAGTGCCATGAGCGCGGCACCGGTCGCCAGCAGTGTTCGTCCAGGTCCGAGCATCACCATGTCCCTTGGATCCCTTCGCCCGGTGCCCACGCGCCGGTCCATCGGGACTCTAGAACCTCCAACCTGAACACAACCTGCACGACGCGCGACGCTCAGGCGAGAAGGGGACGCTCGGTCGGAGGAATCGGGGCCGGGAGGGTGGTGGAGCCGGTCAGCCAGGCGTCGATGGCGGCAGCCGCGGCGCGGCCCTCCGCGATCGCCCAGACGATCAGGGACTGGCCGCGGCCGGCGTCACCGGCCACGAACACCCCTTCCACGGTTGTCATGTACGACGCGTCGCGAGCAATGTTTCCCCGGTCGTCGAGCTCCGGGCCCAGCTGCCCGACCACACCGTCGGTCTCCGGGCCGGTGAACCCCATCGCGAAGAGCACCAGCTCGGCCGGGAGCTCCTTCTCGGTGCCCTCGACCTCGCCGATCTTCCCGTCGGCGAGCTCGACCTCGACCAGGCGCAGCGCCCGCACGTTGCCGTCGTCGTCGCCGAGGAACTCCTTCGTCGACATCGAGTAGACGCGACTCTGTACATCGAGACCTGCGCCCTCCTCGTGGGCCGCCGAGACCCGGAAGATCATCGGGTACGTCGGCCAGGGCTGGTGACCAGGACGGACCTCGCCGGGCTGACCCATGATCTCCAGCTGGGTGACTGAGGCGGCACCTTGGCGGATCACCGTGCCCAGGCAGTCGGCCCCGGTGTCACCGCCGCCGATGATCACCACGTTCTTGCCCTCGGCGGTGACCTGGTCCTCGACCTCCTGGCCGAGCGAGGCCCGGTTGGACTGCGGCAGGAACTGCATTGCCTGGTGGATGCCACCCAGCTCCCGCCCGGGCACGTCGAGGTCACGCGAGGTGGTGGAGCCGATGGCGAGCACCACCGCGTCGTACCTCTCCCGCAGCTGGGCGCCGGTGAGGGTGCCGCCGACGTCGACCCCCGGTCGGAAGACGGTGCCCTCACGGCGCATCTGGTCCAGCCGCCGGTCGAGGACCTGCTTCTCCATCTTGAACTCGGGGATGCCGTAGCGGAGCAGACCACCGATCTTGTCGGCCCGCTCGTAGACCGCGACGGTGTGACCGGCACGGGTCAGCTGCTGGGCGGCGGCCAGGCCGGCCGGGCCGGAGCCGATCACCGCGATCGTCCGCCCGGAGAGCCACTCCGGTGGCTGCGGGCGTACGGCGCCGGACTCCCAGGCGCGGTCGATGATCGCGACCTCGACGTTCTTGATCGTGACCGGGTCCTGGTTGATGCCCAGCACGCACGCCGTCTCACACGGCGCAGGGCACAGCCGGCCGGTGAACTCCGGGAAGTTGTTCGTGGCGTGCAGCCGCTCGATCGCGCCGTCCCAGTCGTCACGCCAGACCAGGTCGTTCCACTCCGGGATGATGTTGCCCAGCGGGCAGCCCTGGTGGCAGAACGGGATGCCGCAGTCCATGCAGCGCCCGGCCTGGGTCCTGATGATCGGCAGCAGCGCCCGGCCCGGTCCACCGGGGTAGACCTCGTTCCAGTCGTGCACGCGCTCCTCGACAGGACGCCGCTCGGCAAGCTCACGGCCGTCCTTGAGGAATCCCTTGGGGTCAGCCATGCAGCGCCTCCATCATCGCGGTCGCCGTCGCCTTCTCGTCCAGGCCGTCGTCCTCGGCCTTCGCCTTGGCTGCCAGCACCGTGCGGTAGTCGGTGGGCATCACCTCGGTGAAGCGGGCCAGCGCGGACGGCCAGTCGGCGAGCAGGGCCGCCGCGACCTCGGAACCGGTCTCCTCGCCGTGCCTGCGCACCAGCTCCTCGAGCTCCCCGGCGGCCTCGTCTCCCCGGTCCTGGACCGGAGCGAGCTCCACGAGCTCGTGGTTGACCCGCCGTTCGTCCAGGTCGAGCACCCAGGCGACCCCGCCCGACATGCCAGCAGCGAAGTTGCGCCCGGTCTGGCCCAGGACCACGACCCGGCCACCGGTCATGTACTCGCAACCGTGGTCGCCGACGCCTTCGACGACAGCGACCGCACCAGAGTTGCGCACACAGAACCGCTCCCCCACCTGGCCGCGCAGGAACAGCTCACCCGAGGTGGCGCCGTAGCCGATCACGTTGCCGGCGATGATCTGCTCCTCGGCCGTGAACGTCGCTGCCGGGTCGGGTCGTACGACGAGCCGGCCACCGGAGAGCCCCTTGCCGACGTAGTCGTTGGCGTCGCCCTCCAGGCGCAGCGTGATGCCCCGGGGCACGAACGCGCCGAACGACTGTCCGGCGGAACCGGTGAACGTGATGTCGATGGTGCCGTCGGGCAGCCCCTCGCCGCGGTAGCGCTTGGTGACCTCGTGGCCCAGGATCGTGCCGACCGTGCGGTTGACGTTGCGGATCGGCAGCTGGGCCCGGACCGGCTCACCATGTTCCAACGCGGCTTTCGCCAGCTCGACCAGCTGGTTGTCGAGTGCCTTGTCCAGACCGTGGTCCTGCTTCCGGGTGTTGTGCAGCGCCTGACCTGCGAACTGCTCACCGACCTCGGGCACGTGGAAGATCGGGGTGACGTCCAGCCCGGCGGCCTTCCAGTGGTTGACCGCGGCTGTCTTCTCGAGCAGCTCCGCGTGGCCGACGGCCTCCTCGACCGAGCGGAAGCCGAGCTCGGCGAGCAGCTCACGCACCTCCTGGGCGATGTACTCGAAGAACGTGACGACGTACTCCGCCTTGCCCGAGTAACGCTCGCGCAGGACCGGGTTCTGCGTGGCGACGCCGACCGGACAGGTGTCCAGGTGACACACCCGCATCAGGATGCAGCCGGAGACCACGAGCGGGGCGGTGGCGAAGCCGAACTCCTCGGCGCCGAGCAACGCGGCGACGACCACGTCGCGCCCGGTCTTCAGCTGGCCGTCGGTCTGCACGACGATCCGGTCGCGCAGCCCGTTGAGCAGCAGCGTCTGCTGGGTCTCGGCCAGGCCGAGCTCCCACGGGCCGCCCGCGTGCTTGAGCGAGGTCATCGGCGCGGCACCGGTGCCGCCGTCGTGCCCGGAGATGAGAACCACGTCGGCGTGCGCCTTCGAGACGCCCGCAGCGACCGTACCCACCCCGACCTCCGCGACCAGCTTCACGTGGATACGGGCCGAGGGGTTGGAGTTCTTCAGGTCGTGGATCAGCTGGGCGAGATCCTCGATGGAGTAGATGTCGTGGTGCGGCGGCGGCGAGATCAGCCCAACCCCCGGGGTGGAGTGCCGGGTCGTCCCGATCCACGGGTAGACCTTGTTGCCGGGCAGCTGGCCGCCTTCACCGGGCTTCGCACCCTGGGCCATCTTGATCTGGATGTCGTCGGCGTTGGTGAGGTACTCGCTGGTGACACCGAAGCGACCGGACGCGACCTGTTTGATCGACGAGCGGCGTTCCGGGTCGTGCAGCCGGTCGGCGTCCTCGCCGCCCTCGCCGGTGTTGGACTTCCCGCCGAGCCGGTTCATCGCGATCGCGAGGGTCTCGTGGGCCTCCTGGGAGATCGAGCCGTAGGACATCGCCCCGGTCGAGAACCGCTTGACGATCGACGCGACCGGCTCGACCTCGTCGATCTCGACCGGCGCTCTCCCCGAGGCCTTGGCGTCCTTGAACTGGAACAGCCCGCGCAGCGTCATCAGCCGCTCGGACTGCTCGTTGATCCGGCCGGTGTACTGCTTGAAGACGTCGTACCTGCCCTCGCGGGTGGCGTGCTGCAGCCGGAAGACCGACTCGGGGTCGAACAGGTGCAGCTCACCCTCGCGGCGCCACTGGTACTCCCCGCCCATCACGAGGTCACGGTGCGCGGGAGCGATGCCGTCACGGGGGTACGCCGTACGGTGCCGGAGCGCCACTTCCTCGGCGACCTGGTCGAGGTCGATGCCGCCGAGCTTGGACGTGGTGCCCGTGAAGTAGCGGTCGACCAGCTCCTGGGAGAGTCCGAGCGCCTCGAAGATCTGCGCGCCGGTGTAGGAGGCCACCGTGGAGACCCCCATCTTGCTCATCACCTTCAGGACGCCCTTGCCGAGCGCCTTGACCAGGTTGGCCACCGCCTGGTCGGGCTCGGTTGTGACGTAGTACCGGTCCCGGGCGAGGTCCTCGACGGTCTCCATCGCGAGGTAGGGGTTGACCGCCGCCGCGCCGTAGCCGATCAGCAGCGCGACGTGGTGCACCTCGCGGACGTCGCCGGCCTCGACCACCAGCCCCACCTGGGTGCGGGTCTTCTCCCGGACCAGGTGGTGGTGCACGGCGGCGGTCATCAGCAGCGACGGGATCGGGGCCAGGTCCGCCTTGGCGTGCCGGTCGGACAGCACGATGATCCGAGCGCCCTCCGCGATCGCGTCGGACACCTCGGCACAGATCTCGTCGAGCCGCTCGGCGAGCGCGGCGCCGCCACCGTTGAGGTCGTACAGCCCACGCGAGACGTGGGTGATGAAGCCCGGCATGTCGCCGTCACGGTTGATGTGGCGGATCTTGACAAGCTCGTCGTTGGTGATCACCGGGAACGGCAGCACCACCTGTCGGCATGATGCCGGCGTCGGATCCAGCAGGTTTGCCTCGGGCCCGATCGTGCCCTTGAGTGAGGTGACCAGCTCCTCCCGGATCGCGTCCAGGGGTGGGTTGGTCACCTGTGCGAACAGCTGGCTGAAGTAGTCGAAGAGCATCCGGGGCCGGTCGGACAGCACCGCGACCGGGGTGTCGGTGCCCATCGAGCCGAGCGGCTCGCCACCGGTGTTGGCCATCGGGGTGAGCAGGACCCGCAGCTCCTCCTCGGTGTAGCCGAACATCTGCTGGCGACGGGTGACCGACGCGTGGGAGTGGATCACGTGCTCACGCTCGGCGATGTCATCGAGCTGGATCAGCCCGGCATGCAGCCACTCGTCGTACGGATGCTCGTCGGCGAGGACGCCCTTGATCTCCTCGTCCTCGATGATCCGGTGCTCGTCGGTGTCGACCAGGAACATCCGCCCGGGCTGCAGCCGGCCCTTGCGTACGACGGTGGCCGGGTCGATGTCGAGCACTCCGACCTCGGAGGCCAGCACCACCAGCCCGTCGTCGGTCACCCAGTAGCGGGAGGGGCGCAGCCCGTTGCGGTCGAGCACGGCACCGACCTGGCTGCCGTCGGTGAACACGACACAGGCCGGGCCGTCCCACGGCTCCATCAGCGCGGAGTGGAACTCGTAGAACGCCCGCTGCCGGGCGTCCATCTCGGCGTGGTTCTCCCATGCCTCGGGGATCATCATCAGCACCGAGTGCGGCAGCGACCGACCACCCATGTGCAGCAGCTCGAGGACCTCGTCGAAGCTCGCCGAGTCCGAGGCGCCCTGGGTGATGATCGGGAACAACCGGTCCAGGTCGCCGGGGATCACCTTGGAGGACAGCAGCGCCTCGCGGGCGCGCATCCAGTTGCGGTTGCCCATCACGGTGTTGATCTCGCCGTTGTGGGCGATGAACCGGAACGGGTGCGACAGCGGCCAGCTCGGGAAGGTGTTGGTGGAGAACCGGGAGTGCACCACAGCGATCGCGGACTCGACCCGTTCGTCGACCAGGTCGGGATAGAACGTGTCGAGCTGGTCGGTGGTCAGCATCCCCTTGTAGACGATGGTCCGGCTCGACAGCGAGGGGAAGTA
>JBBSVL010000076.1:0-9561 GCA_038233595.1 Propionibacteriales bacterium
CGCAGGTCAGAGGCCCTTTTCGCAAATTCTCGACGCCAGCCGTTCAGGCGGGGTCTCTTCCCCGACAATGAGCCAGGATCGGGCAGCCGCCAAAGTCGGCGGCGTTCGTGCCGGGTACACATCGGGTACACGAGAGAGTCAGTCGGTGCCATCTATCCGCAACGACGGTCAATGGCATAACCGCAGGTCAAACCGCTTATGCCAACCGTTGTCAACGACTAGCGCCTAGGCGGGGGCAGTTCACCAACTACCGCTGAGTCACGCTCAGAAACCGGCCAGAGTCCGCACAGAGTCCGCAGAATCGGCCGTGGCTGCCATCAGGTTGGCTGCCGCAGCCCTGGTGCGGTCCTCCGCCTTGGGCCAGAGGTGGCTGTACATGTTCAGGGTGATCGACGCCGAGGAGTGACCTAACGCGTGCTGCACAGTCACCACATCGCAGCCGTCGGCGATCAGGCCTGACGCGAAGAAATGCCGTAGGTCGTGGAGGGTGAACGCGTCCATGCCCACCTTCGCTCGCAGGCCCCGCCACTGGTTCCCTGCGCTGTTGCGGTTGTAAACGTAGCCGTTGAGCGAGAACAACCACCGTTCCTCTCCCATCGGCGGGCACTTCTCGAGGTGAGCGGCCAGCACCCGCACGAGGTCGTCGGGCAAGTAGACCGTCCGGGCCGACTCGTACTTCGGCGAGACCTCGATCGTCTTCGAGTTGACCTGGCCCTGGATCTGTCGCTGGATGGACAAGGTCCGTCGGAGGAAGTCGACGTCGCCCAACTGGAGGCCCGCTGCCTCGCCCAGTCGAAGGCCGGCGAAGGCGCACACGGCGACGAAGCCGTGGAAGTTATCTGGCGCCTCGAGCAGTGCCGCGCCGACCTGCTCGGGAGTAGGGATACTGATCCTCCCCTCGGACTTGGCGACTCGAGGAGGGGTGATCCCGGCCGTCGGATCCTGTCGAATGACCCGTGCCTTGACGGCCGCGAGGAAGGCCATGCGCACGTAGTAATAGCGGGTTCGCCTAGTCGAGGCCGCGAGCCCCTTCTTTCGCTTGGGTCCCGGCTTGGTCATGGCCTTCATCCACGCCTCGACGTGAAGCTCAGTGATCCGGCTCATCGGCACGTCGGCGAAGGTGACCGAGGACAGCGTCATGGCCGCGGTCTCGGCTGTCCCATCAGTCCAGGTCTGCACCTCCGACCAACGCTTAAACCACTGACCGAAAGTGACCTTCCCAGCCGCCGGGTCGACATAGTCACCTCGGACAACAGCGGCCGTGACTTCATCGAGCCAACGTTGCGCAGTGGCCTTCTTGACGAAGTGCCGGGCGTGCTCCTTGCCTGCCTCGTCACGGTAGCGGGCGCGATAACGCTCGACCGTTGCGGTCGACTCCTTGCCAGACCTCTTGTCAACGACGACGCGCGTAGAGATGCGCTTGCTGATGCTGGCCATGCCTCATCATGCGCCCGTCCACCGACAAGTCACAGGGTGACATCGGCCCCAGTGTTGGCCATGACCGATAGTCGCTGACTGCGAACGGACCTGACTTTCTAGTCGCCTTAAGGGGATCCTGAGCGGTTCTACCGCGCAAACGTCCGCTCTTGCCGCGTCGCATAGGTGCGCGAGGCGATGCTGGTCGGGGGCTGAGCGGCACGAGGGTGACTAGGCGCTCGTCGCCGGGGTCGGCTGTCTCGAAGAGGATGTCGCGCAGCAGCTCGACCGCATGCCGCGGGTCGGGCCTGACCCAGTCGTTGTCGCTCATGCAGTCCTGGCCGTGCACGTGGCGGGCGTTGACGGGTTCCTCGCTCAACGGGCGTTCCGCGCCGTGCGCCACGACGACCTCAGGTCAGCCGGCCGCGTCCAGGACGGTGAGGGCGTTGGCCACGACGGGGATGGCCATGCCGCGATCTTGCCAGAGGGTCAGCCCGTCGACTCCGCCTCGGAGGGGTCGACCCCGCAGGCGAACAGTGCCATGGCGGACAGCCCTGATGGAGGTGTGACTGTGGTGCGGGCCAGTCCCCAGGGCCGGTCCACGACCACCACCACTCCTGCGCCGAAGGAGTCTTGCCTGATCGCCCGTCGAGCGGCAGGGACCAGCAGCGCGCAGTCAGTGGCGTGCAGGGTCAGCTCCACGTGCTGCATCGACCCGCGTGCCACGATCAGCCCGTCCGGGCTGCTCCGGCCTACCTCGAGCCCGGGCAGGGACGACTCGAAGTGGTGCACCCGCTCGCTCAGCAGGCCCTGGTTGTGCAGCTCGAAGCTCAGGGTGGAGGTCCGCGCATTGGCGTCGCTCGAGCCGCCGCTGGACATTCCTCCGTCGAGGCGAGGCGTGAGGATCCCGCCCCAGAGCACCATGCTCGTGCCGACCGCGAAGGCGGCCACCAACCCCGCGGCCCGGATCAGCGCACGGCGTTCCTGCGCCGACGCCCGCCCGCCCTCCGCGGCGATCTCGCGCCACACCTCGTCGCTGACGCCGTATGCCGTCGCTCCGCTACCTGCCCCTGCCTGCTTCCCGGTCATGACGAGCAATGTATCACTGTGTTGCTGCATTGACACACGAGTTGCTGGTCCTGCATGGTGGCCACATGGCCTCTCGCTTCGCCCTCCTCCTCGTCGCCGTGCTGCTTGGCGGAGCCGTGCTGGTCGCGGTCTCCCTCGCGGCCGCCGGCCCGGTGAGCCTGACCCGCACGCGCCGGTTCGCCCGCCGCCAGCAGCTGCTCGTCACGGTGGGCAACGGTCCCTTGGTGGTGCGGGCCCTGGCGATGACGCACCGCTGGCGGGTGCTGGGGCTGACGACCGGGGTGCTCCTCGGCCTGGTTTGGGCGATGCGGGACGCGCGACTGACTCTCAACTTCGCGGCCGCGTTCCTCGGCTGGTTCGCCGGCGCCGTGATCGCCGAGTGGCGGCTTGCCGGCCTACCGGTCGAAGGGGAACGACGGACCGCGTCGCTGACCCGTCGAACGGCGTGGGGCTACCTCCGGATGGACAGCACGATCCTGCTCGCCGTGACCTGCCTGGTTCTCCTCGGGCTCTTCGTCACCGTCTCCGTCAGGTCCCAAGGTGACGGCGCGATCGTGGCCCAGGCCGGGGTCTGGCTGGTCGCAGCCACGCTCGGGCTCGGCGCCGTATGGGTGACCCTGGCCCGGGTGGCCGCACGCCCGCAGCCCCGCTCGACCCGCGAGCTGCTCGCCGCCGACGACGCGCTGCGGGCACGCAGCGCCAACGTCCTGGCCGGTTCGGCCATCGTCGCTGCCGGCTACCCGGCCGCCAACCTCCTAGCCCTGATGGGAACGACCGCGACCGGCGATACCGCTCAGGCATGGGGCGCTGCGAGCCTGGTCTCGGTCTTCGTCACCGTCATCGTCGGGTGGCTGGTTGCCGTGCGTCCCAGCCCGATCCGTCACCGGGTCACCGGTGCTGCCCCCGCCACTGCCTCCGGAGCCGCCCCGTGAGCGGAGCCCTCGCCATCGACACCAAGAGCGCAGTCCCGGCGTTTGAGCAGCTGCGCTCTCAACTCGCCGAGATGATCCGCTCCGGTGCGCTGGCGACGGGCACCCGGTTGCCCAGCATCCGCCAGCTCGCCTCCGACCTCGGCCTTGCCCCCGGCACGGTTGCCCGAGCCTTCCGTGAGCTCGAGCTCGAGGACCTGGTGACCAGCCGGGTGCGGCACGGCACCGTGGTGGCGCCCTTGCGCCAAACCGCCTCGAAGTCACCCGAACGGCTCGAAGAGGCCGCGCGCACCTTCACGCTCGCGGCCAAACGGCTAGGGATGTCCGACCAGGACGCCCTTGACGCGGTGCGCGCCCAGCTCGGCCGGCTCACCACCTGAACTCTTCGTCAACACGGGACTGGGTCAAAGCCTGTGAGGAGACTGGACCCGGCGAATCGAGTGACTTCGTGGGACTGTCGCTGTCGCAGCAGAAGGACACGGCATCGATGCCACTCGGGATGTGGGGCCCGCTGCGCCCATCGCGCCAGAAGTCTCGTGAGGCGTGAGAAAGGTGTCGCCGTTCAGTTCCAGACTTTGGCGCAGATCGGGTAGGCATCTCAGCGGCGGCTTAACCATGTGGTCAGCGGGTTCCGATCGAAATGGGCGGGCATCGACCTGCGATCCCAGCCCAGCGGTGACAACATGCGACCCAGAACTTACATGCGGCGAGACCCCCCCCCACGCCGCTGTGTGCGCGTGGTGCCCCGGACCCGCATGCGGTTCGCTTTCCGGCACCAGTATCCAGAAATCCAGACGCCCTGAATCCTGGACACTCGATGACGGGGTGCCGGTCCCTGACGAGGCGTGGGCCTACGGCACCTGCTCTTTCACTACGCCCCGGTCGGGCCCCAGCTCCAAGCCAGCGCCTGGTCCAGGTCCCGGTGAAGGTCGGCGACGTCTTCGAGGCCGGACGATGTCGGCGGACGGGCGAGCATCCGGCTCCACCGGGCGGTGAGTCAAGGCCGCCGGGTGCTGGATCAACGAGTCCACGCCCCCGAGCGACACCGCGTGCGTGAACAACCGCATCTTGCTGGTGCCATCGGAGGGGGAGTTGTGGTCGGACTCTTCGGTGCTCTTGCAAGCATGAGCGGGCAGGAACGCTCGAAGTCGAAGGCGCTGGGCATCGCGACGCCCGCGCTCATCGTCGGTGTGGGCCCGGCTTTGTGGCTCCTGAGCAACGGCCGCCACCTCGATTGCTCACGCCTGATACCGGCGGCTCCGGTGTTCGTGCTCGCGCAGGCACCCTGCTCCTGAACGCCGGGTCAGACCGCATTTCCGTTCCTTGCCAACGATGGCCATCTACGCGGGTCCGATTCACCAACTACCGCTGACCTCCCAGCGGCGCGTGCGCTTGGTCACGTCGTACGCCGGGAGCCGCGCTCGCCTGCAAAGACGCCCTCCGGTCAACGTTGTCACGGCGCTATCGTGGAGAACTGTGTCGGCGAAGCAGTAGACGGAGGGTGGGCACGCGTTGACCAAGCAGGTCCAGCAACTCGACCGGGTGATCATCCGGTTCGCGGGCGACTCCGGAGACGGCATGCAGCTGACCGGAGACCGGTTCACCCAGGAGTCGGCGGTGTTCGGCAACGATCTTCAGACGCTGCCCAACTTCCCGGCCGAGATCCGGGCCCCCCAAGGCACGTTGCCGGGCGTGTCCTCGTTCCAGGTGCACTTCGCCGACCACGACATCCTGACCCCCGGCGACGCACCGGACGTGCTGGTGGCGATGAACCCAGCAGCACTCAAGGCGAACCTCGCGGACATGAAGCCGGGCACCTCGATCATCGTGGACAGCCACGACTTCAGCTCCCGCAACCTGAACAAGGCCGGCTACGCCGAGAACCCGCTGGAGGACGACACCCTCACCGACTACGCCCTCACCTCGCTGGACCTCACCGGGATGACCGTCGCGGCGGTCAAGGAGTTCGGGCTTTCCCGCAAAGACGCCGCCCGCGCCAAGAACATGTTCGCGCTGGGCCTGCTGTCCTGGATGTACGGACGCCCGACTGACTCCACTATCGCCTTCCTCGAGAGGCGGTTCGCCAAGGCTCCGGACATCCGCGACGCCAACGTGACGGCGTTCCGGGCAGGTTGGAACTTCGGCGAGACCACCGAGGCGTTCGCGGTGCAGTACGAGATCAAGCCGGCATCGATGCCCGCCGGCAGCTACCGCAACATCACCGGCAACCTGGCGCTGGCCTACGGTCTGGTGGCAGCCGGCGTGCAGTCGGGCCTGCCGATCTTCCTCGGCAGCTACCCGATCACCCCGGCCTCCGACATCCTGCACGAGCTGAGCAAGCACAAGCGGTTCAACGTCACGACCTTCCAGGCCGAGGACGAGATCGCGGGCATCGGGGCGGCGCTGGGGGCCTCGTTCGCGGGGTCGCTCGGGATCACCACCACCTCCGGGCCCGGGGTGGCGCTGAAGTCCGAGACGATCGGTCTTGCAGTGATGACCGAGCTGCCACTTCTGGTTGTCGACGTCCAGCGCGGCGGCCCGTCCACCGGACTGCCGACCAAGACCGAGCAGGCCGACCTGCTCCAGGCGATGTTCGGGCGCAACGGTGAGTCACCGGTGCCGATCGTGGCGCCGCGCTCCCCCGGTGACTGCTTCACCGCCGCGATCGAGGCTGCGCGCATCGCGATCACCTACCGGACTCCGGTGATCCTGCTCTCAGACGGCATGCTGGCCAACGGCTCCGAGCCGTGGCGGATCCCGGAGACATCGGAGCTGCCCACCATCGATCCCGGCTTCGCCATCGCGCCCAACCACACCGTCACCGCCAAGGACGGCACCGAGAGCGAGGTGTTCTGGCCCTACCTGCGCGACCAGGAGACGCTGGCGCGGCCGTGGGCGGTCCCCGGCACGGCCGGTCTCGAGCACCGCATCGGCGGCCTGGAGAAGGGCGACGGGCACGGCAACATCGCCTACGACCCGGCCAACCACGACTTCATGGTGCGCACCAGGCAGGCCAAGGTTGACCGCGTTGCCGACTCTCTCCCACCGCTCGAGGTCGACGACCCGAGCGCGAAGGACGGTCGGCAGGGTGCGCGGGTGCTGGTCCTCGGCTGGGGCTCGACGTACGGCCCGATCGGTGCCGCCTGCCGACGGGTCCGCATCGCCGGGCTCCCCGTCGCGCAGACTCATCTGCGCCACCTCAACCCGTTCCCGAAAGACCTGGGCAAGATCCTCAGCGAGTACGACGCGGTGCTGGTGCCGGAGATGAACCTCGGGCAGCTCTCGATGCTGCTCCGGGCGAAGTACCTCGTCGACGTCGTCGGCTACAACCACGTGCGCGGGCTGCCGCTGAAGGCGGCGGAGCTGGCCGAGGCGATCACCGACCTGATCACGAGCCTGGACGGGGCCGAGGACTCCCATGACGAGTCACCCTCCTCCACCCCGGAAGCGAGCCTGCCATGACCACCGCCGAACTGCCCTTCCCCGGCCTGCAGGGCATCCCCACCACGGACGAGCCGCAGAACCGCAAACAGTTCACCTCCGACCAGGAGGTGCGCTGGTGCCCGGGATGTGGCGACTACGCGGTCCTCGCGGCGGTGCAGGGCTTCCTGCCGGAGCTGGGGCTGCGCAAGGAGAACATCGTCTTCATCTCCGGGATCGGCTGCTCGTCGCGGTTCCCCTACTACCTCGACACGTTCGGCATGCACTCGATCCACGGGCGCGCCCCGGCGATCGCGACCGGCATCGCTACCTCGCGCGAGGACCTCTCGGTCTGGGTGGTCACCGGTGACGGCGACGCCCTGTCCATCGGCGGCAACCACCTGATCCATGCGATGCGGCGCAACGTGAACATGACGATCCTGCTGTTCAACAACCGCATCTACGGTCTGACCAAGGGCCAGTACTCCCCCACCTCGGAGCCGGGCAAGGTCACCAAGTCGACGCCGGTCGGTTCGGTCGACTTCCCGTTCAACCCGGTGTCGCTGGCCCTCGGTGCCGAGGCGACCTTCGTGGCCCGCACCATCGACTCCGACCGCAAGCACCTCACCTCGGTGCTCTCTGCCGCCGCCGCGCATCGCGGTACAGCCCTGGTGGAGATCTACCAGAACTGCCCGATCTTCAACGACGGCGCGTTCGACGCGATCAAGAACCCCGACACCAAGGCGAATGCGATCATCGCGCTCGAGCAGGGCCAGTCCATCCGCTTCGGCCAGCCGGGTGAGGATGGTCTGCCCAGCAAGGGCATCGCCCGCGACCTGGATACCGGTGGGGTCAGGGTCGTTGACCTCGGCAGCCGGCCAGGAGCCGTCGCCGAGTCAGATCTCCTGGTGCACGATGCGCACCACGACGACCCGACCACAGCGTTCGCGCTGTCCCGGCTCACCGACGCCGGAGTCCTGCACCAGGCGCCCATCGGCATCTTCCGCTCCGTCGAGCGGGCGACGTACGACGACCAGGCACGCACCCAGATCGACATCGCCTCGCAGGGTCAGGGCGACCCGACCGAGGCGCTCGCCGCCCTGATCACCGGCGGCGACGCCTGGACCGTCGTCTGACCCCGCCGGAGGCCCGACTCAACCCTTCGAGGTGACCCGCACCAGCTTCTTGTTCACGAACTCCTCCATCCCCCAGGGGCCGAGCTCGCGACCGAAGCCGGAGCGCTTCACCCCACCGAAGGGCAGGCCGGGAAGCGAGGTGCCGTGCTCGTTGACGAACGCCATCCCGACCTCCAGCCGGTCAGCGGTCTGCCGCGCCAGGTCGGCGTCGGCGCTCCACACCGAGCCACTCAGCCCGTAGGCCGACGAGTTGGCGATCTGCACAGCCTCGTCGGCCGATGCCGCCCTGTAGACGACGGCGACCGGGCCGAACAGCTCCTCGGACCAGGCGCGCGTGCCGGGGCGTACGTCGGTGAGCACGGTCGGCTCGACGTAGGCCCCCGGGCCGTCAACGCGCTTGCCGCCGGTGTGCACGGTGGCGCCCTCGGCCACGGCGGCCTGGACCTGCTCGACCAACGTGTCCGCGGCCGCCTTCGACGACAGCGGTCCGAGCCGGGTGCCGGGCTCCAGTGGGTCACCCGGGCTGAGTGTCTCGAACGACGCACTCAGCCCGGCCACGAAGTCGTCGTAGCAGGAGTCGAGCACGATGAAGCGCTTGGCGGCGTTACAGGCCTGGCCGGTGTTGGCCATCCGGCTCCTTGTTGCCGCCTTGACCGTGGCGGCCATGTCGTCGGCGTCGAGCACGATGAACGCGTCGGAGCCGCCGAGCTCGAGGACCACCTTCTTCAGGTTGCGGCCGGCCGTCTCGGCGACGCTGGCGCCCGCCCGCTCGCTGCCGGTCAGCGAGACCCCGTGCACCCGCGGATCGGCGATCATCTCGGCGATCTGCTCGTTGCTGGCGAAGATGTTCACGTAGGCATCGGCGGGCACCCCCGCGGCGACGAAGATCTCCTCGATGAGCAGGGCCGTCTGCGGGCAGATCGGGGCGTGCTTGAGCAGGATCGTGTTGCCCAGCATCAGGTTGGGCGCCGCGAACCGCGCCACCTGGTAGTAGGGGAAGTTCCACGGCATCACCCCGACCAGCGGCCCCACGGGCAGCGTGCGAACCACGGACTCGTCCGCGCCGGGCACGTCGAGCGGCAGGTCGGCGAGCAGTGCGGGACCGTGCTCGGCGTAGTAGGCGTAGATCATCGAGGAGAGCTTCACCTCGCCCATCGCCTCACGCACGGGCTTGCCCATCTCGGTCGAGATCAGCCGGGCCAGCTCGTCGGCGCGCTCGTCGTACGCCTCGGCGACGCTGCTCAGCACGGTGGCCCGTTCCTCCGGCGTCGTACGGCGCCAGGAGTCGTAGCCGGTCTGCGCGCGCCCCAGGGCGTCCTCGACGCCCGCTGGGTCGAGGGTGTCGAACTCGCGGAGGGTCTCGCCGGTGGCGGGGTTGACGGATGCGTAGGTAGCCATGGCGGCGACGTTACCCGTGACCGGGATGGAGCTCGCTGTCGAGGCCGTGACCTTCGGCGAGCTTGGTCAGGATCATATGCAGCTGCACCTGTTCCCGCTCGCTGAGCGGCGCAAGCATCGAGGTCTCGTGACGTGTGGCGACACCGCGCAGGTCACGCATCGTCGCCTTGCCC
>JBBSVL010000077.1:0-9517 GCA_038233595.1 Propionibacteriales bacterium
AGGCTTACCCTGGGCGGAGCCACGGTGGAGCTGCAGGCGACGATCCCGCGTTGTGCGGTGGTCGATCTCGACCCGGAGACCGGCAGGCAGACCAGCACGGTGCTGGAGGCGCTCGCAGGCTATGGTCATGGGCCGGGCATCGGGTTCGGAGTCGATGCTCGCGTCGTCGTACCAGGCGGAGTCCGGCAAGGAGATCCCGCTCTCGTGGAGGCCTGATGTCCTACCTGTTGCGCGTTGCGCTGCCCGATGTTCCTGGTTCGCTCGGCCGCGTGGCGTGGGCGATCGGTCTCGCCGGCGGCAACATCGACGCGATCGAGATCGTCGAGCGCCGCTCGGACCAGAAGGCCGTCGACGACGTGTTCCTCACCATGGACAGCGGTGTGATGCCGGACAGCATCGTCTCGGCCTGCAACTCCCTGGACGGGGTCGAGGTGCTGTGGATCTCGCGCTACACCGCGGGCGGCAACCTGTTCCTGGACCTCGAGGTGGTCGAGTCGATGACCCAGGAGCCGCTGCGGGCGCTCGACATCCTGGTCGACTCGCTGCCACAGGCGTTCCGGGCCGACTGGGGTGCCCAGCTTCGGCGCACCGAGACCGGCGCAGACGTCGTACGACGGACGTCCGCAGCTCCGGAGACCATCCCGGACGCGATCGGCTGGCCCGATGACCTCACCACGGGTAGGCGTCTCGTCGTACCCGAGCCGTGGAGCGACGTGATCGCCGCCGGCTCACCGATCGGCGCCGACATGCTGGTGATCGCCCGGCACGGTGGACCGCCGATCCTGGACTCGGAGATCGCCCGGCTCAGCCACCTGTGCGCTCTGGCCACCCTGATCGCCAAGGGTTGAGGCGTCAGGCGGCGCGTTCCAGCAGCGCTCAGCCCACTCGTTCCAGAAGGGCTCAGCCCACTCGTTCCAGAAGGGCTCAGCCCACTCGTTCCAGAAGGAACAGCGGGATCTGGCGGTCGGTCTTCTCCTGGTACTCCGCGTAGGGCGCGTACTGCGCCACCGCCCGCTCCCACCACTCGGCGCGCTCCGCACCTTCCGCGATCCGGGCGACGTACTCGTGCGGCTCGGGTCCGTCCTGGAGCTCGACGTGCGGATCGTTGACGAAGTTGTGGAACCAGGTCGGGTGCTCAGGGGCGCCTCCCTTGGAGGCGACGGCCGCGTAGACACCGTCGCGCTCGACCCGCATGACCGGGTTCTTCCGGAGCTTGCCGGACTTGGCGCCGCGTGAGGTGATCACCACGATCGGCCACTCGGGATGTTCTGGGAGGGTGTTCGCCTCGGCGCCGCCGGAGGCTTCGTACGTCTGGACCTGGTCACGGACCCACTGCTCGGGGCTGGGCTGGTACTCACCTTGGATGGTCATGCACTCCACAATGCCGCGCGCGGCGCCGACATTCCAGAGGCCGGTAGCCTCCGCAACTATGACCGCCATCGACGGAGTGTCCGGCACCTTCGACGTCGATGCCTGGTTGGAGGTGCCGGGGTTCGAGGACCTGACCGATCTGACCTACCACCGCGCGAAGGCCCACGGCACCGTCCGGGTCGCCTTCGACCGGCCCGACGTGCTCAACGCGTTCCGACCGCACACCGTCGACGAGCTGCTCCGGGTGCTGGAGCATGCTCGCACGTCCAGCGACGTCGGTTGCGTCCTGCTCACCGGCAACGGCCCGTCGGAGAAGAACGGCAAGTGGGCGTTCTGCACCGGTGGCGACCAGCGGATCCGGGGCCGGGCGGGCTACCAGTACGCCGGGGGTGAGACCGCGGACACCGTCGACAAGGCGAAGCTGGGGCGGCTGCACGTCCTGGAGTGCCAGCGGCTGATCCGGTTCATGCCCAAGGTGGTGATCTGCCTGGTCAACGGCTGGGCCGCCGGGGGTGGGCACAGCCTGCACGTCGTGTGTGACCTCACCCTGGCCAGCGCCGAGCAGGCCCGGTTCAAGCAGACCGACGCCGACGTCGGGTCGTTCGACGGTGGTTTCGGATCGGCGTACCTCGCCCGGCAGGTCGGCCAGAAGTTCGCCCGCCAGATCTTCTTCCTCGGCGATGAGTACTCCGCACAGGAGGCATTCGCGATGGGCGCGGTCAACAAGGTGGTCCCGCACGCCGAGCTGGAGCGGGAGGCTCTCGAGTGGGGCCGCAAGGTCAACCGCAAGTCCCCCACCGCCCAACGGATGCTGAAGTACTCCTTCAACCTGATCGACGACGGCCTGGTCGGTCAGCAGCTCTTCGCCGGTGAGGCCACCCGGCTGGCCTACATGACCGACGAGGCCGTCGAGGGCCGCGACCAGTTCCTGGAGAAGCGCGAGCCGGACTGGTCCGAGTTCCCCTGGTACTACTGAAGGAATCAGTTTGTGCAGGTCAGCGGCTTGCTGACCCCGGCCGCGTGGCAGACGCGTGGCAAAACCTGCCGCCGCCAGTCCGGACGCTGCCGCCCCTGCTCTTGGCGTGGACGGATTCCACTATCGCGTCTTCTACTTCGTCGCGAGCCACGAACGCGCGGTCGCGGCTGTGGTCATGCGAAGCGGCGGCCCGGCTACGGTCGAGAGCGGGTCACCCCGCAGCGATGTCTCCGCGACCCTGAGGCACGACGCCTCAGGCTACGGGCGGCTGCGCGGCTGCGGGTCTCAGCACTGGAGCACGTGCGCCGCGCATTCGCGGCCCTCGCGGGCACCGACTCGCTGTGGCTCATAGCCGAGGTCGGCCGCTGGTGCAGCAGGGTCTATCGCCAACTCGGCGATCCCGCTGCCGAGCGCGAGTTGCTCACACAGGCGCGCGACCTCTACTCGGTCAAGTGCGTCACGACATGGGACGACGAGATCGCGGCGCGCCTCTCGGAGCTGGCGTGTGAGCCGTCCGAGATGTGATGCTGCGCCACACCCCTCCGACGTCCCCGAGGGCGGCTGCCCCGCAACGCGCTCGGATTCACCGACGTCACCGACGCCCAGGTCGACCAGTTCGTCCACGAGTTCGACACGAAGATCTACCCCCCGCGGGGGCCCAATGTGAGCGAACGGACGCGAAGCCTGGCCGACTGCCGCACACTGTGCGCGTGGCGTGGCCCCTGCTCAGTTCGGTGGAGCTCCGCCAGCGCGATGCGCTGGTGGCGGCCGCGCACTGTCGGACGTTCTCCCGCGGTGAGGTCTTATTCCGCGAGGAGCCAGGCGACAGCGACTACCTCGTCGTCACCACCCTGACCCCCGACGGCGAGTCGGCGCTTCTTAGCGGGCTCGGTCCCGGCGACAGTTTCGGCGAGCACCTGCGACTGCGCCGGGCGCTGCTCGTGCGCGCAACGACGCACGCCGACCCCTCGCGACCCTCCGCACCGGTCGTCGTGCCCCTCACCCAGGAGGAGCTCGCCGACGTCGTCGGCAGCACCCGCCCCAGCGTCAACAAGGCGCTCGGTGCCCTGGTCGTGGGCCTTGTCTCGGTCGGCTGCGGACGGGTCACTGTGCTCGACCCTCGTGCGCTCGAACGGCTGGCCGACTCGTGAGCGGTGCGTCGACACGACAACCCGGCATCCTTCGCCGCACCTTCGGCGCGGTCGGCGAGGTGCTCGGCAACCGAGGGCTGCGGCGGGTCCAGCTCGCCCTGCTCGCCTCGCTCGTGGGCGACGGTGCCTACGTGACGGCGGTGACCGTGTGGGCCTACGGCCAGGGCGGCGCGCAGGCCGTCGGCACCTTCACTGCCGCCTTCATGACGGCTTCCGCGGTGCTGGCGCCAGTCGGCGCGGCCGTGGCCGACCGCTACTCCCGTCGGGCCACCCTGCTGGTCTGTGACGGCGCGCGGATCGTGCTCGTCGCCGCCGCAGCCGTGTGCCTGAGCCTCGCGAGCCCGTGGCCCGTCTACGTGCTGGCCGCGACCGCGGGGGTGCTCAACGCACCTTTCCGCTCGGCCCAGCGGGCCTGGATGCCGTCGCTGGCACGCACGCCCGAGGAGCTGACGGCGTCCAACGCAGCGAGCAGCACGTTCGAGAGCCTGTCGGTCTTCATCGGCCCAGCGCTGGGGGGTCTGCTTCTCGTCGTCGCCGACGTGGGCACGGTCTTCTGGCTCAACGTCGGCACCTTCACCGTCTCGATGCTGCTGGTGCTAGGGGTCCGACAGCAGCGGTCTGAGGTCGCGAGCGACGCGGAGGGAGGCGACGGTATCGGGTCGCAGCTCGTTGCAGGGTTCCGACTCCTCGGCGCCGACGCCGACCTGCGCAGCATCACCGGCCAGGTCGCCGCCCAGACGTTCGTCGCCGGTGCCGCCCGGGTGTTCCTCGTCGTCGTGGCCATCGAGATCATGGACGCGGGCGCCCGAGGCGTCGGTCTGCTCGACGCGATCATCGGCATCGGTGCGATCGCCGGCGGCGTGCTCGCGCTGGTGAGGGTCGAGAAGCAGCGGCTCGGGCGCGACCTCACCGTCGGCGTCGTGCTGTGGTCGGCGCCCCTCGGGCTGGTCGCGCTCTGGCCGCATCCCGTCTCCGTCGTGGTGGCGCTGGTGATCCTCGGCGTGGCCAACCCGCTCGTCGACGTCAACCTCGACACGATCGTCCAGCGGATGACGCCCGACCAGCTGATGGCGCGGGTCTTCGGGGCGCTCGACACCTGCTATATCGCGACCAAGGCGCTCGGCGCGTTGGCGACCCCGCTCCTGCTCCACTTTGTGGGTCTGCGGTGGACCTTGGTCGCCGTGGGGCTCCCGGTGCTGGTGATCGCCGTGGCGAGCTGGCGACGCATGGTCCGCCTCGACGCACGCCTCGTTCCACCGGCCGGACTCCCGCTGCTGCGGGGCATTGCGTGGTTCGCACTGTTGGCACCCGCCGTCCTCGAACCCCTGGCCCGAGCCCTGCACGAGGTCCGGGTGCCGGCCGGCACGACCGTGATCGCCGAGGGTCAGGTCGGCGACGACTTCTACCTGATCGCGAGCGGGACCGTCTCGGTGACGCAGCAGGGCCGGGTGCTGCGCGAGCAGGGGCCCGGAGACTACTTCGGCGAGATCGCCTTGCTGGAGCAGATCCCCCGCACCGCGACCGTCACCGCCACCTCCGACCTGGTCCTCCGCGCGCTCGACCGGGCGACGTTCCTCGCCGCACTATCGGGCGAGAGTCTCAGCCAGGTCGGCGACGTCGCGAACGCCCGGCTGCGTCACACCGGCTAGCCGGTGCCAGCTCCGCAGTTCCGGGCTGGCCCCTGGACGCGCCGGTGACGAGGGATCGGGGTGAGGCGCTACTCGGTCACCGTCGACGGCAAGGAGGTGCCCTCGTTCACGGTCGCGCATCCGGTCATCAACGTGTGCTCGTTGAGCACTACCAGTACGGCTCGAGGGCGAGGGCTTCTCGACCACAACCTCGCGCTCCGGTTGGGCCTTCGCCTCCTGCAAAGCGCCGCGCCGCGTTGCAGAGCTGCTGGGGGGGACTTCCGCTTCAACTACAACGACGTCGCCTACAGCAAGGCGTTCCACCTGCCTGTGCGCAAATGATGACCGCCGAGTAGTCGGGGGTCGCCAGATCCTGACTGTCGGGCGGCGTTGACCGGCTACGGAATGCGCTACTTCCCACGGCAAACAACAACCGAATCCACACTTGACTCGAACGTCTGTTCGAGTAAAATTGAAGCATGACCGCGACATCCGAGACCGACACCACGGTGGACACCGCCGCCGGGGTGCTGGCCTGCGTGCGTGCTCAGCGGGCTGCTTCGGACCACGCGGAGATGTTGTTGCTGCGTCTGGCGGTGGACTGGGCTGCGATGCACTCGGTGGACTCGATCGACGAAGCGGCGGTCTTCGGGGGCCCCTGCTCGGGAGACATCGCGTTCCCGGTCGCGGGCCCGGGTGCGCCTCTGGTGGCGGAGTTCTGTGTGGCCGAGTTCGCGGCGGCGGTGGGGTTGCCGACCGAGGTCGGCAAGGCCCAGCTCGGGGAAGCGGTGGAGCTGCGCTACCGGCTGCCGAGGGTCTGGGCGCGGGTGGTTGCCGGTGACCTGGTCGCGTGGCGAGCCCGGCGGATCGCCCGGGCAACCATCAGCCAGGGACTCTCACCAGAGGCTGCGGGGTTCGTGGACGCCCAGGTGGCCGGGTTCGCACACAAGATCCGCCCCTCCGGGGTCGACCGGCTGGTCGAGGAGGCCGTGACCCGGTTCATGCCCGCCGAAGCCAAGCGCCGTCGCCAGGCTGCGGCCGACGGCCGGCATGTCGGGGTGAACACGAGTCAGGTGTCCTTCGAGGGCACGGTGTGGCTCGAAGGCGAGGTCGACCTGGCCGATGGTCTGGACCTGGACGCCGCTCTGGGTCACCGTGCCGCGCAGTTGTCCGCCCTCGGGTCCGAAGAGTCGCTGGATGTGCGGCGTTCGGTCGCGTTGGGTGACCTGGCCCGCGCCCAACTGTCGTTGGACCTGGAGACGGATCTGGAGGCCGGGGTCTCGACGTCGGGCGCAGAACGCCCTGCTCGACCAACGGAATCCGCTGGTCGAGCAGCGAGCGCCGAAGATGGTGGTCGAGCAGCGAGCTCTGGCGAGCGCGTCGAGACCCGCGTCGAGACCCGTAAACCACGGCGGGTGGTGCTCTATGTGCACCTCTCCGACGGCGCGATCTCCGGCAACCCGAGCGTGCTGCACCTGGCGCGGGTGGAGAACACCCGCTCCTTCGTGGACGCCGAGCAGGTCCGGGACTGGTGCGCCAACCCCGAGGCCCACGTGACCGTGAAGCCGGTCATCGACCTGAACGAACACATCCACGTGTCCGCCTACGAGGTCCCCGACCGGCTCGCCGAGCAAGCCGCCCTGGTCGACGTGCATTGCATCTTCCCGTGGTGCGCCCGCCCCGCCCGACGGCTCGAACCCGACCGGCACCGCGCCGACTGCGACCACGCCCGCGAATACGCCTTGGGCGGGACGACGTGTTCGTGCAACATCGCCCCGCTGTGCCGAAGACACCACCGGCTCAAGACACATTCGGCGTGGAGATACACCGTGGTCGAACGCGGGACCTACCTATGGACCAGCCCGCATGGCTACCAGTTCCTCCGCGACCACCAAGGCACCCTCGACGTCTCTCGCGACCGACGTACCGATAGCCCGCCGGACGGGTAGCGGTCTCGACGCCGGTCGCAGAGCGACCTGCTCGACCAACCCCGAAACGCCCCGCACCCCGCCTCGGCGGGGGGCCACCGGCATGCCTCGACCTGAACCCGATGAACTACGGTCGTGCCGGCCTAACGCTGGGGTGTTTGGCGCCGTCTGGTCCGGCGCATCAGGTTGAGCAGGGTCCGGCCCCGTAGGGAAACGTGGCTGCCCAAGGCCGGGCGCAGACTGTTGAAGAGGCCGCGGCGGGCTGCTTCGGGCATGACGGTGTACTGCGACGTGGTGGCGAGGAGGGCGAGATAGTCCTCCTGCGACAGGTGCCATGACCACGTATAGCTGCGCTCGTCGTGGTCGACGAGGTCGGGGACCTCGAGCAGTTCGTTGCCCGGCCAGTCGCTGTGCTGCGCGATGTCGCCCGTGTCGGGGATGAGTCCCGGCCCGTGCTGGACGTAGGCGTCTCGGATGGCAGCGTAGTCGTGCTCGGCCTCATCGAGCGCCCAGTTGTTCCAGAACATTGCCGCGGTGCCGCCTGGAGCGAGGACGCCGACGAGGCGTTGCCACCGTGAGGCCCGAACTGGCGAGGAGCAGCGTCGCCTTACCTGTGCCTGCGCCGACGTCGAGCACCCCCTGCTCCGCCTGCTGGCCCGCGTAGGCCAGGACGTGGTCGATGAGCTCTTCGGGGTACGCCGGCCGGTGGCGGTCGTAGCTCTCCGCGGCCGAGCCGAACGAGTTGGCGCGGTGGGTCATCTGATCGTCGAGAGGCACGGACAGATCATGCCGTGCACGAGAACCACAGCTGAGCGAGGCCTCGACTGCATGACCGAGCGCGCCGCCACGGCGTAGCCTCCCTGCGGTGAACATCGTGGTGCTGACCGGTGCCGGCATCTCGGCGGAGAGCGGGCTGCCCACGTTTCGTGGCCCGGACGGTCTCTGGGAGGGGCACCGGGTCGAGGACGTCGCCACTCCGGAGGCATTCGTGGCCGACCCCGACCTGGTGCACCACTTCTACGACCAGCGCCGCGTCGCGCTGGGCTCGGTCGAGCCGAACGCCGCGCACGAGGCGCTGGCACGGCTGGAACGGCACTGGACCACCCACGTCCTTGGTGACTTCCTGCTGGTCACTCAGAACATCGATGACCTGCACGACCGGGCGGGCTCGATGAACCTGGTGCACATGCACGGCGAGCTGCGCTCGGCCTGGTGCCTGGCCTGCGGTTCCCACTCGGCGTGGGCGGGCAGCACCCGCGGCGCGGAGTGCCCGGGCTGCGATGCGACCGCACTGAGGCCGGACGTCGTCTGGTTCGGCGAGATTCCGCGCGGCCTGGAGCGGATCGCCCGGGCACTGCGCGAGGCCGATCTCTTCGTCTCGATCGGCACCTCGGGGGCGGTCTACCCGGCCGCTGGCTTCGTGCAGCGTGCCGCGCTGTATCGGGCGCGCACCGTCGAGCTGAACCTGGTGCCGAGCGAGGGAAGCCTGCTGTTCCGCGACAGCCGGCACGGCCCGGCGACCGAGCTGGTTCCGGCCTGGGTTGCTCAGCTGATGGGGGAGCGACCCTGAGTGGCCCCTCACGCAGGCCAGCCTTTCCTTCGTTGCGGCGTACGACGCGACTTGTGACGATGGTGGTATGACCAGCGAAGCCCCGGCCGCCTATGAGCCGGAGATCGGCCCGCACGACGACGAACCCCACGACGACACGATCGGCAGCAGGCTCAACTGGCTGCGGGCCGCGGTGCTCGGCGCCAACGACGGCATCGTGTCCGTGGCCGGGATCGTGATGGGCGTTGCGGGTGCCACCGCGAACAGCAAGACGATCCTGGTCGCCGGCACCGCCGGCCTGGTCGCCGGCGCGCTGAGCATGGCCGCGGGCGAGTACGTCTCGGTCAGCACGCAGCGTGACACCGAGCTGGCCCTGCTGGACAAGGAGCGCCGTGAGCTCGAGGAGGATCCCGAAGGGGAGCTCGTCGAGCTCGCCGACATCTACCGCGCAAAGGGGCTCGACGAGGACCTCGCTCTCCAGGTCGCCCGTCAGCTGAGCGAGCACGACGCACTCGGAGCGCACGCGGAGGCCGAGCTCGGAATCGACCCCGAAGACCTGACCAGCCCGTGGCACGCGACGTTCGCCTCGATGGGTGCGTTCACACTGGGCGCGCTGCTGCCGCTGCTGACCATCACTCTGGTCCCGCAGACCGCCAGGATCTGGGTGACCGTGGCCGCAGTCACGATCGCCCTCGCCCTGACCGGCTGGGCCAGCTCCGCCACAGGCGATGCGCCCCGGTTCCGAGCGATCGTCCGCAACGTCGCGGGTGGCCTGCTCGCGATGGCGGTCACCTACCTGATCGGCACCCTCATCGGTCATCGCATGTGAGACACCGGCCCCAGGTGGTGGTCGCCCGTACCTAAGTGGCTTAAGTTGCACCCGTGAAGATCGCTGTGGCAAGAGAGACGCGCGC
>JBBSVL010000078.1:0-9424 GCA_038233595.1 Propionibacteriales bacterium
GCCGGCCGACGGTCTGTAGCACCCGCAGCGAGTAGCCCCCCTCGGCAAGTGGACCCGGTGCGGTCGACAGCAGGCGCTCGACCATGGCCGTGTTAACCATGTTTGGCCGTGTTGACCATGTTGATCATGGTGACCGACTGTGAACGCAGCGGTGCTCCGCTGGGTGACTCCGGGCTGGACGACATGGTTAGAGAGTCTAGTGATATTCACTAGTTTGTCTAGCCGCGAAAGCTTACGATGCGTAGGTGAGCCCCAAGGACGACGGACCGCAGCTGCGCTACCGCATCGGCCAGCAGGTTCGGCAGCTGCTTCGGCTGGCGCCCGCCGTGCACACCGAGCTTGCCGAACGTGTCGGGGTCGGCATCACCGACCTGCTCGCCCTCGACCACGCCACCTCGGCACCCAGCGAGCTGGGCGTCGTCCAGCTCGCCGAGCTGCTCAAGATCCGCTCCGCGTCGGCAACGGTGCTGGTCGACCGGCTGGTGGCGAGCGGTCACCTGGAGCGCCGACCACACTCCAGTGACCGTCGGCGGATCACCCTGCATCCCACCGAGACCGCGCACCTGGATGTTCGAACCGCGCTCGCCCCACTCATCGACGACCTCGTGGAGATCACAAACGGCCTGAGCCCGTCCCAGGCTGTCGTGGTCCTGCAGTTCCTCACCCGGATCAGCTCGGCCCTCGAGCGGTTCGCCGAAGACCGACGTGACACGACGCCCGATCCGTGAGCGTGGACCCTTCAGCGGCGTACGCCGAGGTGGTCGAGCAGGTTGGCGGAGAACTTGCGGCCCATCCCGGTCAGCACGCCTTTCATCGCGACCGTGACCGCCGGCTTGCCGATCCGGGCAACGGGCAGGTCGGCGGCGACACCGAGGCTGATCGCCAGGTGGGTGCCGCCCGCGACGTCCTTGAGGTGGTACCAGCCCTCCACACCCGCTCGCTCACGCTGACCGGAGGGCGGGTCGTGCTTGTACTCGATGCTCCGACCCTCCTCGAAGGTCATCCTCTCGGTGAACGTGGGCTGCAGGCTGGAGCCGAGGATCGGAACCCGGGTGAGCTCCCAGCGCCAGTGGTCGCCGTCCACCTCGATGTGCCGCAGGAACGGCGTGAGCTTCGGCAGCAGGACGGGGTCGGTCAGCGCCGCCCAGACGTCCTCGCGTTTCGCCGCTACGACCGCTTCGGACTGAGTGCTGGTTTCGAACCATCCCATCCCACCATCCTTGCAGCCCGGACACTACCTCTCCAGGTGCCCTCCTAGGCTGACCCGATGACCGAGGACCCGCACCCGCAGCTCGTGGAGATCGCGCACCAGGTGCTCGACTTCGCCCGCGACGGGGACGCAGCACGGCTGGCCGCGTACGTCGACAACGGTGTGCCGGTCGAGCTGACCGATGCAGCGGGGAACACGCTGCTGATGCTGGCGGCCTACCACGGGCAGGCTGTGGCGGTCCGGGTGCTGGTCGAGCGCGGTGCCGACGTCGACGCACTCAACGACCGAGGGCAGAGCCCGTTGGCGGGTGCGGTGTTCAAGGGCGAGGACGACGTGGTCGCCGTACTGCTCGAGGCCGGCGCCGACCCGGACGCCGGACACCCGACGGCGCGGGCGACGGCGGAGATGTTCGGCCGCACCGACCTGATCAGGTGAGCAGCAGCCGCTCGAGCCGACGGCTCACCACCCACAGGCCAGCGGCACCCATCGCGACCAGGTAGACCACCGAGACGGCCGAGGCCACCGTGACCGCCCCGGTGGTCAGCTCGCGACAGAGCACCACCCCACGGTAGAGCGGGGTCACCTCCACGACCCAGCGCAGCCACCCGGGGAAGGCGGTGACCGGGAAGAACGTGGCCGAGAACAAGAACATCGGCATCGTCGCGAGGGTGACCAGCTCGAAGTCCTGCCAACTGCGCATGTAGCTGGTCAGCGCCATCCCGACCGCGCCGACGGCGAAGCCGATC
This sequence comes from Propionibacteriales bacterium, assembly GCA_038233595.1. GTDB lineage: Bacteria > Actinomycetota > Actinomycetes > Propionibacteriales > Nocardioidaceae > Marmoricola. Next base: position 1,957 of record JBBSVL010000078.1, read on the forward strand.
AGCAACGAGGCCGGCAGCGCCAGCACCGCCAGCCAGGAGTGGGTCAGCCCCATCGCGGCCATCACCACCAGGAACCCGGCGGAGTAGAGCCCGCTGCGCAACAGGCACCAGGACAGCTCACCCACCGCGACGTTGGTGGTGGTCATCGGGGTGGCCAGCATCTGGTCGAAGAGCTTCTGGTACTTCAGCTTGAAGAACATGTTGAAGGTGGCGTCGAGGATCGCGCCGTTCATCGCGGACGCCGCGAGCATGCCGGGCGCAACGAACTCGGCATAAGGAATCGCGTGTCCGTTGACGTCGAACGACTCGATCAGCTTGCCGACCCCGACCCCGATCGAGAACAGGTAGAACACGGGCTCCAGGAAGCCGGTCAGGAAGATGTACCAGCCCCGCCGGTAGGACAGGTAGTTGCGCATCAGCAGGACCTTGGTGGCCCCGACCATGGTGAGCGACATCAGCGGGCCCGCTTCACAGGGCCAGCCGCTTCGCGAGGCGTCGTACGGCGAGCCGATAGCCGAGTGCGACCAGCACCAGCAGGTAGGCCAGGTGGACCAGGGCCGGACCGGTGTGGAGCGTGCCGAGAGTGAGCATCCGGGTGAGGTCAACGCCGTGCCACAACGGGGTCAGCCTTGCCAGCGTCTCCAGGGTGCCGTTGAGGTTGGAGACCGGGAAGAACGCACCGGAGAACAGGAACTGCGGGATCACCCCGAGCCGGAAGATCAGCGAGAACGCCGACTCGTCCTTCGCGCCGACGCTGTAGGCATAGACCGGCACCCCGATCGCCATCCCGACCAGGATGCTGACCAGGTAGGCGCCGAACGCACCGGCCACGGACGCGTAGACGTGGAACGGCGCCAGCACCAGCACGAAGACCGCCGAGTTGGTGGCCAACCGGAAGACCAGGAAGCCGAGGTTGGCTGTCACGATGTCGACCGGGCGCAACGGGGTGGCGTTCATCCCGAAGTAGATGCGCTGCCACTTCACGCAGCCCATCACCGGGTAGGTGGCCTCCCCCACCGCGGTCTGCATGCTCTGTGCGGCGACCAGGCCGGGCGCGATGAAGGCGAGGTACGACGTGGCGCCCTCCAGTCGTGACGGGTCGCCCTTGATGAACCCGCCCAGCAGCACGCCCATCGCCAGCACGTAGAGCAGTGGGCTCACGAACGAGGAGACGGCCGTGCCCTTCCAGGTGCGCTTGTAGACCGTCGCCCAGTAGTCGTACTGGCGGCCGGCCATTGCGAACGTCGTCCTGGCGGACATCTCAGTCCACCAGGGTGCGGCCGGTGAGCCGCAGGAAGACGTCCTCGAGGGAGGACCGGCGGACCAGGGTGGCGACCGGGCGCAGGCCACGCTCGTGCACCTTGGCGATGGCCTCCTCCCCGTCGTGGCTGTAGAGCAGCAGCCGGTCGGGAAGCACCTCGACCCGCTCGGCGAGGTCGGCCACCTTCTCGGCCAGAGCCTCGTTCTGGCCCGGTGCCCCGTCGACGATGGCGAACCGGAGCTCGGCGACCTCGCGGGTGGAGTGGGCCCGGATCAGCTCCGACGGCGAGCCCTCGGCGACGATCAGGCCCTTGTCCATCACCACCAGCCGGTCGCAGAGCTGCTCGGCCTCGTCCATGTAGTGGGTGGTGATCACCAGCGTCACGCCCTGCTGCTTGAGCCGGAACAGCCGGTCCCACAAGACGTGCCGGGCCTGCGGGTCGAGCCCGGTCGTGGGCTCGTCGAGGAGCAGCAGGTCGGGGTTGTTGATCAGCGAGCGGGCGATCGTCAGCCGTCGCTTCATCCCGCCGGACAGGTCCTCGACGCGAGCCTTCGCCCGCTCGGTCAGCTGGACGAACTCCAGCAGCTCGCGGGCCCGGCTGCGCACCACGGCCCGGGGGATACCGAAGTACCTGCCGTAGACGTAGAGGTTGTCGAAGACGCTGATCTCGGTGTCGAGGCTGTCCTCCTGCGGGCACACCCCGATCCGGGCCCGGATCTGCGAGCCGTCGGTCGCCGGGTCGAGACCGAGGATGCGCAGCTCGCCGCTGGTCACCGGCGAGACGGCCGCGATCATCCGCATCGTGGAGGACTTGCCGGCGCCGTTGGGCCCGAGGAAGCCGAACGCCTCACCCCGTCGTACGTCGACGTCGATGCCGCGCACCGCCTCGAACGTCTCACCCGACTTCGTGCCGAAGGACTTGCGCAGGCCGGCAGCGTGGATCATCACGTCGCCGCCATCGGCGCCCGAGTCCGGTGTGCTCACGGGGGGTGAGGCTATCCGGACGCACCGACAGTACGCACCCGCATTCGGCGCCGGGACCGGGTCAGGCGCCGATCCGGTCGAAGAAGCTGTGCAGGTCGGGAAACCATCGAGCCAGATGGTAGCTGTCGGTGGGCTGAGCAAGGATGGATGGAATGACCCAGCCCCGCCATGCGACAGGCACCGACCGGCTGCCGGGTTTCAGCGACCCGGTCCGGTTGTGGTTCGAGGCTGCCTTCGCCGCCCCGACGCCGGCCCAGGTCGGCGCCTGGCGAACGATCTCTGCGCGGCACAACGCGCTTGTGGTCGCGCCCACCGGCTCCGGCAAGACCCTCTCGGCGTTCCTGTGGTCGCTCGACCGGCTCGCCACCAGGCCACGCCCGGAACGGAAGCTGAGTCGCTGCCGGGTGCTCTACGTCTCGCCCCTCAAGGCGCTGGCCGTCGACGTCGAGCGCAACCTTCGGGCGCCGCTGGCCGGCATCCGGCACACCGCCGACCGGCTCGGCGTCGAGATCCCCGAGATCACCGTCGGGGTCCGGTCCGGTGACACCACCGCGGCCGAGCGCAGACGCATCTCCACCTCGCCGCCAGACATCCTGATCACCACCCCCGAGTCCCTGTTCCTGATGCTCACCTCCCGGGCCCGCGAGGCGCTGGTCGGCGTCGAGACGGTGATCCTCGACGAGGTGCACGCCGTGGCCGGGACCAAGCGCGGCGCCCACCTCGCGGTCTCCCTGGAGCGGCTCGACGAGCTGCTCGACCAGCCGGCCCAACGGATCGGGCTCTCGGCCACCGTGCGGCCGGTCGAGGAGGTGGCCCGGTTCCTCGGCGGCTCCGCGCCGGTGGAGGTGGTTGCCCCGCCGTCGGAGAAGAAGTGGGACCTCAAGGTCGTCGTACCCGTCGAGGACATGACCGAGCTCGGCGCCGTCGAGGACGGGGTGTCGTCGGGCTCCGCGGCCGGCGGGGTGAGGCGCTCCTCGATCTGGCCGCACGTCGAGGAACGGGTGGTCGACCTGGTCGAGCAGCACCGTTCGACGATCGTCTTCTGCAACTCCCGGCGGCTCGCCGAACGGCTCACCGCGAGGCTCAATGAGATTTGCGCGGAGCGTGAAGAGAGCCGAGTCGGCGCAAACTCTGGCGAGGAGCGCAGCGAGGATGGCGGAGGCTTGCGCCAACTGGGTCCCCCGGCGCAGATGATGGCCCAGTCCGGCCAGACCCGGCCGACCGGGGAGGCGCTCCACGTCATCGCCCGCGCCCACCACGGCTCGGTCTCCAAGGAGCAGCGGGCAGTCATCGAGGACGACCTCAAGCGCGGCCGGCTGCCCTGTGTGGTGGCCACCAGCAGCCTCGAGCTGGGCATCGACATGGGCGCGGTCGACCTGGTGGTCCAGATAGAGAGTCCACCGAGCGTCGCCTCGGCTCTGCAGCGCGTCGGGCGGGCCGGTCACCAGGTCGGCGAGACCTCCCGGGGCGTGCTTTTCCCCAAGCACCGGGGCGACCTGGTGCCGACCGCCGTCGCGGTCGAACGGATGCGCTCAGGTGGCATCGAGGCGCTGTCGGTGCCGGCCAACCCGCTCGACGTGCTGGCCCAGCAGGTGGTCGCGGCCACCGCGATGGACACCTGGTCGGCCGACGACCTCTACTCCCTCGTACGACGCAGTGCGCCGTTCGCACACCTGCCCCGCTCGGCGTACGACGCGACCCTGGACCTGCTGGCCGGCCGCTACCCCAGTGACGAGTTCGCCGAGCTGCGCCCGCGCATCGTCTGGGACCGGGTCACCGGCGAGCTGACCGGCCGACCAGGTGCCCAGCGCCTCGCGGTCACCAGCGGCGGCACCATCCCCGATCGCGGCATGTTCGGGGTGTTCCTCGTGGGCGAGAAAGCCTCCCGGGTCGGCGAGCTCGACGAGGAGATGGTCTACGAGTCCCGGGTCGGCGACGTCTTCACGCTCGGCACCACGAGCTGGCGGATCGAGGACATCACCCACGACCGGGTGCTGGTCTCCCCCGCTCCCGGGCAGCCGGGCCGGCTGCCGTTCTGGACCGGAGACAGCCTGGGCCGTCCCGCGGAGCTCGGCGCCGCGGTCGGCGCGTTCACCCGCGAGATCGCCGCGATGAGCCGCGGGGACGCCCTGGCCCGGGTGCGGGGGGCCGGGCTGGACGAGTGGGCGGCCGAGAACCTGGTCACGCTGGTCGAGGAGCAGCGCGAGGCGACCAACGCGGTGCCCAGCGACACCCGGCTGGTCGTCGAGCGGTTCCGCGACGAGCTGGGCGACTGGCGGATCGTGGTGCACTCGCCGTACGGCGTCCCGGTGCACGCGCCCTGGGCGCTGGCGGTCAACGCCCGGTTGCGCGAGCGCTACGGGCTGGAGGCCCAGGCGATGGCGGCCGACGACGGCATCGTGCTGCGCATCCCGGAGACCGACCAGGACCCGCCCGGTGCCGAGCTGATCGCCTTCGATCCCGACGAGATCGAGCAGATCGTGACCACCGAGGTCGGTGGTTCCGCACTGTTCGCCTCCCGTTTCCGGGAGTGTGCGGCGCGGGCGCTGCTGCTGCCCCGGCGTGACCCCGGACGCCGCTCGCCGCTGTGGATGCAGCGGCAGCGCAGCGCCCAGCTGCTAGCGGTCGCCTCGAAGTACCCGTCCTTCCCGATCGTGCTCGAAGCCGTCCGCGAGGTGCTCCAGGACGTCTACGACGTGCCCGCCCTGGTGGCCCTGCTCAGGCGGGTCGAACGACGCGAGGTCCAGCTGGTCGACGTCAGCACCCAGTCGCCGTCGCCGTTCGCGCGGTCGCTGCTGTTCGGCTACGTCGCGGCGTTCATGTACGAGGGCGACTCCCCTATAGCCGAGCGGCGGGCGGCCGCGCTGACCCTCGACCAGGGCCTGCTCGCCGAGCTGCTCGGCCGCGCCGAGTTGCGCGAGCTGCTCGACCCCGAGGTGCTGGCCGAGGTCGAGGCCGAGCTGCAGCGGCTGGCCCCCGACCGGTTGGCCCGCGGAGCGGAGGGCCTGGTCGACCTGCTGCGCATCGTCGGACCTTTGAGCCTCGACGAGGTGCGCGCGCGGTGCGCCAGTCCGGGCTCGGCCGCCGACTGGCTGGCACTGCTTGTCGGCGCGCGGCGGGTGGTCCAGGTACGGATGGCGAGTGTCGACCGCTGGGCGATCGTCGAGGATGTCGCCAGGCTGCGCGACGGGCTCGGCGTCCCGGTGCCGCCCGGCACGCCGGAGGCGTTCACCGACCCGGTCGCCGACCCGCTGGGCGACCTGGTCGCCCGGTTCGCGCGCACCCACGGGCCGTTCGTCACCGCAGACGTGGCCGACCGGCTGGGCATCGGCGCGGCGGTCGCGCAGCAGACCCTGACCCGGTTGGGCGCGTCCGGCCGGGTGCTGGAGGGCGAGTTCCGCCCCACGGGCGTCGGTTCTGAGTGGTGCGACGCGGACGTGCTCCGCCGGCTGCGTCGGCGCTCGCTCGCCCGGCTGCGACACGAGGTCGAACCGGTCGAGCCTGCCACGCTGGGCCGGTTCCTGCCCGCGTGGCAGCACGTCGGCGGCAAGCTGCGTGGTGTCGACGGGGTGCTCACCGTCGTCGACCAGCTGGCCGGCTGCGCCGTACCCGCCTCTGCGCTGGAGTCCCTGGTGCTGCCCTCGCGGGTCGTCGACTACTCGCCCGCGATGCTCGACGAGCTGACCGCGACGGGCGAGCTGCACTGGGCCGGCCAAGGCGCCCTCCCCGGTGCCGACGGCTGGGTGTCGCTGCACCTGAGCGACTCCGCGGCGCTGACCCTCCCCGACCCGACCGAGCTGGACCTCTCCCCCACGCACGTCGCGATCATCGACGCGCTCGCGGGCGGTGGCGCCTACTTCTTCCGACACCTCTCGCAGGCGGTTGCCTCCACCGACGCGGCGCCGATCACGGACGGGCAGCTGTCGGCCGCATTGTGGGAGCTGGCCTGGTCCGGGCGCATCGGCAACGACACGCTGGCCCCGCTGCGGGCGCTGGTGCATGGTGGTTCCGGTCGCGGACGTCCCGCGCACCGTTCCAGGCGAACGGCGCCGCGCGCCCGGATGGCACGCACCGGGCGCCCGACGATGCCGACCCGCTCCGGGCCGCCGGAGACGGCAGGGCGCTGGTTCCTGCTACCCGACGTCGAGTCCGACGCCACCCGGCGCGCGCACGCGGTGGCCGAGGGGATGCTCGAGCGTCATGGTGTGGTCACGCGTGGGGCCGCCGTCAGCGAACGGGTCCCGGGCGGGTTCGCCGCGGTCTACAAGGTGCTCTCGGCCTTCGAGGACTCCGGTCGCTGCCGACGCGGCTACTTCGTCGCGGGGCTCGGCGCAGCCCAGTTCGGCAGCGCGGGCTCCATCGACCGGCTGCGCTCGCTGGTTCCCGACGACACCCGGTCCGACAAGCTGCCCCAGGTGTTCACGCTCGCGGCCACCGACCCCGCCAACCCCTACGGGGCTGCCCTGCCCTGGCCACCCCAGCCACCACAGCCACCGCAGCCGCCCTCGGAGACCGGTGCAGGCGGGCACCGGCCCGGCCGCAAGGCCGGTGCGTTGGTGGTGCTCGTCGACGGTCTCCCGGTCGTGTACGTCGAGCGAGGTGGGCGCACCCTGCTGACCTTCGCGAGCACCGTTGAGGACGCCGACCCGGCCGAGACGCTCGCGGTCGCGTTCGACGACCTGGCCGGCGCCGTACGACGTGGCGCGCTGGGCCGGCTCACCGTGGAACGCGCCGACGGTGAGCAGATTCTCGGTGGCGGTGAGCGCAGTGCCGCCCTCCGCACGGCGTTGGAGGTGGCCGGTTTCGTGGCCACCCCTCGGGGCCTTCGGCTCCGCGGCTGACGTGATGGTGCCCGATGCCTGAAGGTGACACCGTGTGGCGCACCGCCCGCACCCTCGACCGGGCCCTGACCGGCCACCAGGTGAAGGCCGACTTCCGGGTGCCCGCCCTGGCGACCACGACGCTGGGTGCAAGGGTCAGCGGGACACTCTCGCGGGGCAAGCACCTGCTCACCCGGTTCGACTCCGGCGACACCCTGCACACACACCTGCGGATGGAGGGCGCCTGGCACCTCTACCGGCCCGGTGAGCCGTGGCGCCGGGTCGCCCACCAGGCGCGAGTCGTGCTCACGTCCGCGGAGTGGGTCGCGGTCGGTTTCGCGCTCGGCGTCGTCGAGGTGGTCCGCACCGACGCCGAGGACACCGTGGTGGGTCACCTCGGCCC
>JBBSVL010000079.1:0-9399 GCA_038233595.1 Propionibacteriales bacterium
CGGTGTGGTTCCTGGGCTATGGTCTCGGGCATGGAGAAGCGATGCGAAGCAGAGCCGGCCGGTACGCCGGGCCCTGCCCGCGCGCCGTCCGGAGCCGCGCTGCTCGCGCTGGCCCTGAGCGAGGAGGCTCGTGGCATCCGCGGGCTCGACCTCCTGCGTCGCAGCGTCGATCGCGCCCCACCCGGTCTGTCCTGACCCCCACCTAGGCCGCACACCGCAGGTGCGCCTTCCCGTGCGCGTCGCCGAGCTCGGCGCCGCGCCCCTTCGCACACCCAAGGACAAGACCATGACCGTGAACACTGCAGCGAACCACCTCACCGGCACCACGACCAGGAACCGCGAGGTCCTGGCCGAGATCGTCGTCGCCCGCCAGATCCAGCTCGACTCCCTCCCGACAACCAGGCTCGACGAGGTCTCCGTCGCTCACCGGGCAAGCGTGCAGCGGATCCTGGGCGAGGCCCGCGCAGCGCTGCGCCGCATCGAGGACGGAACCTACGGTCGGTGCCTGAGCTGCGGAGGTGCCATTCCCGAGGGCCGGCTCGAGCTGCGGCCGTGGGCTGCCACCTGTGCCCGCTGCGTCTGACCAGAACAGCGTCGCCGCGCTGGTCGGCCCGCCCTGTCGGCTCCGGTCGTCTGGAAGACTGGCCCCATGCGTGTCTCCGCCAAGTCCGACTACGCACTGCGTGCGCTGATCGAGATCGCGGGGCGCACCAACTCCAAGCCGGTCAGCGCCGAGGAGATCGGCAACGCCCAGGAGATCCCGCACGGGTTCCTGCAGGCGATCCTCGCCGACCTGCGTCGCAGCGGCATCGTGCTGAGCCAGCGGGGCCAGTCGGGCGGCTGGCGGATGGCGCGTGCCGCCGCCGAGGTGACCGTGGCCGACGTGATCCGTGCTGTGGACGGGCCGCTGGTCAGCGTCTACGGGATGCGCCCGGAGTCGGTGAGCTACAACGGTTCGGCCGAGGTGCTCCAACACGTCTGGATCGCGGCCCGCAGCAGCCTGCGTGAGGTGTTCGAGGCGGTCACCATCGAGGCGCTCGCGACCAGGTCACTGCCCGAGGACGTCGAGGCACGCACCCGCGACGTGGACGCCTGGCAGCCTCACTGAGGGCTGCCCAAGGTCACTGAGGGCCAGCTCACCCCTCGGGGCAGTAGGCCCCGCCGGGATCGAGCTCGGGGTGGATCGGGCCGGTCCGGTCCCTGATCGAGCCGGCCGCGCCGCCACGCAGCGTGGAGACCAGCTCGGCCAGGATCGACACCGCGATCTCCGGCGCCCCGTCGGCACCGATGTCGAGCCCGGCGGGTCCGTGGATCCGGGACTGGTCCGACTCGGAGACCCCGACCTGGGTCAGCCAGCTGCGCCGGCGATCCTGGGTACGTCGGGAGCCCATCGCCCCGACGTACCCGATGCCCGACCTCAGTGCCGCTGCGAGGGCTGGTCCGTCGACGTCGTCGTGGTGGCTGGTGACCACGACGGCGGAGGCGTCCGGAAGAGCGGCAACGGCGTCCTCGAGCGAGGTGACCGACCGGGTCTGCCAACCGAGCAGCTCCGCCATCGGCGCGAGCACCTCGCTGACCGGCCCGTCGCCGACGATGAGCAGGGTGTCCATGACTGAGAAAGGTACGCCTCGGCGCCTCTCCAGGAACTGCAACGCGTTACAGTTCTGGCCATGATCGAGTCGGAGTTCGTCACCTGGGAGGCTCCCGACGGCGACCATCCGGCGCGCCGGATCTCGCAGCGGTCCTACGACCTGGTCTCGCGCAAGCAGAAGGAGGAGTGGCTCACCCTCTTCGCCGACGACGCCGTCATCGAGGACCCGGTGGGGCCGTCTTTCTTCGACGAGGCGGGTACGGGCCACCGTGGCAAGCCGGGGCTCAGCGCCTTCTGGGACATGGCGATCGCGCCGGTCAGCGAGTTCCGCTTCACCATCCGTGACTCGTTCGCGAACGGTAACGCGTGTGCCAACGTCGGCACCTTCTCGACCGTGCTCGGCGACGGCACCGTGGCCGACACCGACCTGGTCGCGGTCTACCGGCTCGACGACGCCGGGCTGATCAGGTCGATGTGCGCGCACTGGGAGGTCGACCGCACGATGGCGACCCTCCGCAAGCCATAGACGCTACCGGGCGTACGGCGCGAGCGGCGGCTCCTGGCTCACGTGGCGGTGGAGCAGCAGCTGCTGTCCGGCGGTGCGCAGAACCCGGGTGAAGTTGGTCGCGTAGGCGGCGCGGTCGATGCCGGGGAAGAACACCTGGCCGCAGACCGCCCGGCTGATCCGGGACGCCTTCGCGGGGCCTGCGTGGGAGAGCGCATCGATGGCCAGCGCGTAGCCGACCGGGTCGCTGGTGCCCATCGACAGGTGCTCCGAGAGGTGGACCGGGCAGATCGACTGCACCAGCACGTTCGCGATCGCACCCGGTCCGGTGGACAGCGCGCTGCTGGGGGCCGGTGGCAGGTTGGGTACGACGACCTCGTCGGTGGCCGTGTAGATCTGCGTGTAGGAGATGCCGGCGTACGTCTCCTGGCCCTGGTTCAGTGCGGCCAGGAACCTCGAGCCGGTCTGCTGCTGCCAGAGCGCGGGTGCGCAGCCGGCGGCGCAGGCCGGGTAGGCGTCCAGGGTGCCGTGGTTGGACGGGTCGAGCGTGACCAGGTCGTCGACCATGGCCCGGGTGTCCGGCCAGAACTTCAGCGCCCAGCGCGGAACCATGCCGCCCTGGCTGAACCCGAGGACCGAGATCCTGCTCCCGGCCTTCGCGTGCATGGCGCGGATGGCGTGCACGACGTACTCGCCGGCAACCTGGATGTCTTCCATCGCGTGGCCCGGCAGGGTGACCGCGCACCAGGGGCGCTGCTGGGCGGTGAACACCTTCTCGTAGTTCCAGCTGTAGTTGACGCCGGGCGTGAGCGTGGTGCCCGGGACCAGCAGCACCGGCGTGAGACCGCCGGACAGGTCACCCGCGCAGGTCAGGGACGACGTCAGGGCCTTCGCCGGCACCGTCAGGCGCGGTCCCTGCACGGTGGCTGTGGCCGGTGCGACCAGGCCCACGACCAGCAGCACGGCGGCGATGGTCGTGACGAAGACCGGCTTGGTCCGCATCCTGGCTCCCGGATCTCGAGGAAGGGTCCTCAGGACGCTGCCCACGCTCGGCGATCGCGAAACATCACCAGCGCGCAGGCGCTCAGGCCAGACGCTGGGTGACCCAGTCGACGAAAGGATGCAACGCTCGCCAGTCCTTGCGGATCCGGGGGAGCAGGTCGGGGGTGTGGATCACCGGCTCGAAGCCGTAGGACCGGCTCAGCGTCATCGACTTGTGCCGGAGCAGCTCGATCCGCGGGTGCTGTGCGTCGTACCCGCGGGGTGAGGTCTTCAGCCGCTCACCGTTGAGCTCGAACCCTTTGCGCTGCAGTGACTTCAGCATCTTCTCCAGCTCGGCACCGGTGCGGTCGTCATCGATGGCGTCGCGGATCCGGGCGATGTCGGCGGCCTCGGCATGGTAGAAACCGGCGCTGACCCGGACGCCCGGTGCGCCGATCTGCACGTACCAGCCGGTCGCCGGTGCCACCTGGATGTAGGCGCCCTGGGCGGTCTTGTACGGCGTCTTGTCCTTGGCGAACCGCACGTCGCGGTAGGGGCGGAAGATCTTCGCGGTGCCGAACTCCTTGGCCAGCGACTCGGTGAGTGCGACCATCGGCGCCTTGACCGACTCGTCGTACGTCGCCTTGCGGGCCTCCCAGAACGACCTGGTGTTGTCCATCTCCAGGTCGTCGTAGAAGTCCAGCGCGGCCGTCGGGAAGCCCTGGAAGTCACTCACCCGGCGAGCCTACGACGCTGCGCTCACGCCTCTTCGAACAGGCTGCCGCCGATCTCCTTGCTGTGCCCGACGAAGGTGGCGACCACGATGTCGTCGGCGTTGATGACCAGGACGTCGTAGGTGCCGTCGCGGTCCCGGCGGTCACGCTCGGTGGCGCTCGCGGTGAGTACGTCGGCCAGCCGGGTGGGTGCCCGGAACCGGATCTCCGCTCCCGCGGCGACCGTGCGGCGGTTGTGGCTGTTGCACGCGAAGGCGAACGCCGAGTCGGCGAGGCTGAAGGTAAAGCCTCCGTGGCCGATCCCGTGCCCGTTGACCATGTCCTCGCGGACCGTCATCCGCAACGACGCCCGGCCGGGACCGACCTCGAGGATCTCGATGCCGAGACCCTGGCTGGCCCGGTCACCCGACCACATCGTGTCGGCTGAGCGGCGAGCCGTCTCGTCGGGAGTCACGGGTCCAGTTGACCGGGGGGTGGCGGCTGAGTCAAAACACCACGGTCTGAAGGATTTTGCACACTTCCCTTGGTGTGTATGCCACGGGAAGTCACAGAAAACCTTCAGACCGTGGTAATTCCCACCGGAGCGGATGACGAGATTCGAACTCGCGACATCGACCTTGGGAAGGTCGCGCTCTACCAGCTGAGCTACATCCGCATGCCGGCCTGGGCCGACGAGGAGTGATGGTACCCGAGCCAGCGGGGCTGGCACCTACCCAGGGAGCAGCGGCTCCTCGTCGGGCAGGGACAGCGACAGCACCGCGGTCTCGATCATTTCGTGCTGGCGCACGCCGTCCTCGATCTCCTGCAGGCGTACAGCGAGGACGGACTCGCGGTCGTCGCCGGTCAGGTCGACCGACGCGACCACGAAGAGCTTCTCGGGGCCGACGAACTCCAGGTGCAGAGAGGTCACCTTGTCGATCGCCGGGTTGTCCAGCAGAGCGACGAGCACGCGCTGGCGGATCCTGCCGCCGATCGCCTCGCCCACCAAGAACTCTCGGTTGCGCTGGACCAGGAAGACGCCCACGACGCCCAGCATCAGGCCGACCACGATCGAGCCGACCGCGTCCCAGACCGCGTTCCCGGTGAGCTGGTGCAGGCCGACACCCGCCCCGGCGATGAGCAGACCGAGCAGCGCGGCGCTGTCCTCGAAGAACACCGCTCGGAGAGTCGGGTCGGAGGTCTGGTTGATGAAACGCAGCGGGTTCAGGTCGACACGCCTGGCCTTCCTGCGGGTGCTGTGCAGCGCCCGCAGGAAAGAGAGGCCTTCCAGTACGAACGCGACGGCTAGGACGAGGTAGTTCAGCGTGAAGCCACCGGCCTCCTCACCACCGCCGAGTGACTGGATCCCGTGCAGAACCGAGACGGCCCCGCCGGCGGTGAACAGGCCGACCGCGGCGAACATCGACCAGACGTAGGCCTCCTTGCCGTACCCCAGCGGGTGGTGGGAGTCGGCGGGCTTCTCACCACGTCGTTCGGCGACGATCAGAAAGATCTCGTTGCCGGTGTCGGCCCACGAGTGCGCCGCCTCCGCGAGCATCGAAGCCGAGCCGGTCAGGGCGGCAGCCACGGTCTTTGCGACGGCGATCATCAGGTTCGCGACGAAGGCGACCAGCACGGTCAGCATGCGGCTCACGGTAGCCGCCGGCGCGCTGCAGGGTGAGGGTAGGTTGGCCCTGTGCTGCTCTCCGACCGCGACATCCTGGCCGAGATCGACAAGGGCAGGGTCAGGCTCGATCCCTGGGACCAGGACATGTTGCAGCCATCCAGCATCGACATGCGGCTGGACCGGTTGTTCCGGGTCTTCGAGAACCACAGGTACGGGCTCATCGACCCCGCGGAGGAGCAGGACGACCTGACTCGCCAGGTCGAGCCGGACGGCGACGAGCCGTTCATCCTGCACCCGGGGGAGTTCGTGCTGGGCTCGACGTACGAGCAGGTGAGCCTGCCCGACGACGTCGCCGCCAGGGTGGAGGGAAAGTCCTCGCTCGGACGGCTCGGGCTGCTCACCCACGCGACCGCCGGCTTCATCGACCCCGGCTTCTCGGGCCATGTCACGCTCGAGCTGGCCAACGTCGCCAACCTGCCGATCAAGCTGTGGCCGGGCATGAAGATCGGCCAGCTGTGCTTCTTCCGGCTCTCCTCGGCGGCCGAGCACCCCTACGGTTCTGCGAAGTACGGGTCGCGCTACCAGGGCCAGCGCGGCCCGACCCCCAGCAGGTCCGCGGCGAACTTCCACCGCACCCGCATCTAGGGCGCTCGTAGCGCCCGCGCGTCGGCGGACCTTGCTAGTTTCGACCTCACGTCGCGGTCATTTCGTCCGCCCACGAGACCGGGGTGCCCCGTGGCCGAGCCAGGAGATGTGATCGAGAACCCGGTGACGGGTGAGCGGATGACCTTCCTGAGAACCTCGGCCGAAACCGGGGGAGCCGAGCTCGAAGTCGAGCTGGAGCTGCGCGCGGACGCGTTCCTCCCGGCCGAGCACATCGACCGACGGCATGACGCCGGCACGGGTCTCCCTCACGTTCACACCTGCAGGGTCGGCCGAGCATTTCTTCGAGTCCTACTTTCGGCCGGCGCGGGAGGGCAAGGTGAACGACCGCGGCCTGGCCAACCCCATCCGAATGGCGCAACTGGGCCGTACCTACGACGTCTTCCTTGCCCGCCCACCCGTCACTGTGCAACACCCGGTGTTCGCGGCTCTGGATGTGATCGGTCGAATCCTGCGTTACGAGCGCTTCCCGACCTGATCCAGCTCCAACCACCGCCACTGCGTGACTCACGGCCACGCGCACAGGCAGAAACCCCGTGACCGGCCCCAATGAGCGCCGCCTGAGGACTTCTGCCTGTGCCAGTGGTCGTCCGGCCTAGAGATCGAAGAGTGAGCCTGCCTCACCGATGTCGGCGTCCGTCTTCGGCTTGTGGGCCGCGCTGGACGTCGCGGGCTTTGTGGGCTCCGACTCGCCATCGTCTGAGGTGGCACCGGTCTCATCGGACTCGTCCTGACCCTCCGGCGTGGTCTCCTCGGACGGCTCGGGATCCGCCGGGGTCTTCTCCGCAGCGCCGCTGTCGGTAGCTCCCCTGGGTTCAGCGTCGCCGTCGGCGTACTGCGCCTTGATGTCGCGCAACGAGCGGATCGCGGGCTTGTCCTCGGGCGCGTCGGTCGAGCCCCCCTCCGACGCGGCGCTGGTGTCGGCGTCGTCTGTCACCCGGTCGGTGTCATCGTCGGTGGTGGAGTCGCCTGCTGGGTCCTCCGCGACGGTCACCGTCTCCTCGGCAGCGCTCGTAGTGGTGTCCTCGGTCGCTCCATCGGATGTGCGCGCCTCGAGGTCGAACATCGAGGTGCCCGGCAGGTCCGCCACGCTCGCACTGGCCTGGGGCTCCGTGCCCGAGGCCGTGGTGTCTGCCTGGCCGTGGGGGTCGGGTTCGACGTCGGTGTCGGCGTCGTCCTGGGCGCGGTCGGTCTCCTGGTCGGTGGTGGAGCCGTCGGCCTCCTCGGCCGGGGCCTCGATGTCGAACAGCGACCCGCTCTCGGGCACGGAGCTGGCGGGTGTTGCAGTGGTTGTGGTGCTCGCCCTCGGCTTGTCGTCGCCCTGGTCGCTGGGCTCCTTCTCCGGTACCGGCTCCGGCTCCGGCTCGACTTCGCCGGACTCGTCGGACGGGGCCTCGATGTCGAACAGCGACCCGCTCTCGGGCACGGAGCTGGCGGGCTTCTCGGCGGAGGTGTCCTTGGTGGTTTCAGGTTCCACGTCGGTGTCGATGTCGTCCTCGGCGCGGCCGGTGGTGTCGGTCGAGTCGGTGGCGTCGGCGGACGGCTCGTCGCTCTCACTGTCGCTGCCGAGGTCGAACAGCGAGCTGCCGCCGCTCGCCTTCGCGGCCGGGCCGACCTCCTCGGTAGCGGTGACGGTGTCGTCGCTCTGGGTAGCGTCACCCTCCTCCGGCTCGTCCTTGATGGACTCGTCGGTGGAGGACGCGGGCTCGTTCGACGTGCCGGCAACCTTCTCCGCCGGCTTCTCGGGCGCCTGCTCTCTGACCTTCTTGGGCGCCTCGCCCTTGATCGAGGCCAGCAGCATCTGCGCGACGTCGAGGACCTCGACCTCTTCTCGCGCCTCGCCCTTGCTCTGCACCTCGGTGAGCCCGTCGGACAGCATCACCCGGCAGAAGGGGCAGCCGACGGCGATCTGGTCGGCGCCAGTCCCGACGGCCTCCTTGGTGCGAGTGGTGTTGATCCGGGTGCCGATCGTCTCCTCCATCCACATGCGTGCGCCGCCGGCGCCGCAGCAGAAGGAGCGCTCGCTGTTGCGGGGCATCTCCACGAAGTCCGCGTTCGGGATCACCTCGAGGAGCTCGCGCGGCGGTGAGTACACCTGGTTGTGCCGGCCCAGGTAGCACGGATCGTGGTACGTCACCGAGCGGCTCGCACCCTGGGCAGCAACCGGGACCAGCCGCTTGTCGCGGACCAGCTGGTTGAGCAGCTGGGTGTGGTGCACCACCTCGAGCTCGATGCCGAAGTCCTTGTACTCGTTCTTGAGGGTGTTGAAGCAGTGCGCACAGGTCGAGACGACCTTCTTGACCTTGTGTTCCTTGAACGTCTCGACGTTCTGCGCGGCCAGGCCCTGGAACACGAACTCGTTGCCCGCGCGACGGGCCGGGTCACCGTTGCAGGTCTCGCCGTTGCCGAGCACAGCGAAGCTCACCCCGGCCATGTCCAGCAGCTCGGCCACCGCTCGGGTGGTCTTCTTGGCGCGGTCCTCGTAGGCACCGGCGCAGCCGACCCAGAACAGCCAGTCGACCTCGTCGAGAGACTCGACATCCTCTCCCACGACCTTCACGTCGAACGGCAGGTCCTTGGCCCAGTCCAGACGGGCGGTCGCGGACATGTTCCACGGGTTGCCCTTGTTCTCCAGGCCCTTGAACAGCCCGTTCAGCTCGGTCGGGAAGTTCGACTCGACGAGCACCTGGTAGCGCCGCATGTCGATGATGTGGTCGACATGCTCGATGTCGACCGGGCACTGCTGCACGCAGGCACCACAGGTCACGCAGGACCACAGCACGTCGGGGTCGATCACGCTGGCTCCGCTGTCGGGCATGTAGAACCAGTCGTCGCCGGTGTCGCCCACCATCGGTCGCTCCACCTCGCGGGTCAAGGTGTCGTTCCCCTCGAGCAGACCCTCGCGCTTGCCCTCGTCGGCCAGCAGGTACGGCGCCTTCGCGAGAGTGTGGTCGCGCAGCGCCATGATCAGCAGCTTGGGGGAGAGCGGCTTCTCGGTGTTCCAGGCCGGGCACTGGTCCTGGCAACGGCCGCACTCGGTGCACGTCTCGAAGTCGAGGATGCCCTTCCAGCTGAAGTCCTCTGCCGCCCCAACTCCCAGCTTCGCTTCCTCGTCGAGGTCCTCGAAGTCGTCGAGGGTGATCGGCCTGCCGCCGGACATCATCGGCTTGACGGCGCCCAGGGCCACCGGGGAGCGACCGAAGAGCACGTTGAGCGGCGCCACGAAGATGTGCAGGTGCTTGGAGTGCAGCACGAAGATCAGGAACACCAGCATCACGCCGATGTGCAGCAGCAGACCGATCCCCTCGATCACCTCGAG
>JBBSVL010000080.1:0-9391 GCA_038233595.1 Propionibacteriales bacterium
CTGCTGCGCCGGCTGGTCGACTTCGACCTGGTCGGGACGGTGCAGGTCGGTGCCGTCGGCGTCGACGACCCGCTGCTCCTGTGGGCCGGCGGCCCGAGATCGGCGTCCGACGTGGCGACCTACGACAGCCTGTGGGTGCGCCTGGTCGACCTTCCCGATGCGCTGCAGGCCCGGGCCTGGGGCGAACCCTGCGACATCGTGGTCGAGGTCGCCGACACTCTCGCTCCGTGGAACCACGGCAGCTGGCGGATCCGGGCGGACGGCACCGGCGGGGCCACGGTGCACAGGACGACCGAGGACTCCGACGTACGCCTGCCCGTGCAGGCACTCGGAGCTGCCTACCTCGGGGGTGGGAACCTCGTCGCCCTGAAACGTGCCGGGCTCGTGGCGGAGCGTCGGAAGGGTGCCCTCGCCGAGCTCTGGCGGGCGATGCGCACCGAGGTCGCCCCGAGCGCCGCCGTCGGGTTCTGACCCAGCGAGCACGAGCCACCGCTGGTGAGCAGCCGGTGGCGCTCAGGACTGTGCCGCGACCGTGCGACGCAACCACGTCCGGAAGCGCCGGAAGCCGACATCGCGAGCCAGCGCCTTCGGCCAGTGCAGGAAGTAGCCATGCCCGGAGACGCTCACCACGGGACCGACCTCGACCAGCAGCCCGCGCCGAAGATGGTCGCCGATCAGAGTGTGCCAGCTCAGAATCACCCCGTTGCCACTGATCGCCAGCGGCACCACGCTTCCGTAGGTCGGGTAGACCATGCCGTCGTCCGGGGCGGCGTAGTCCTCCCCGTTCGCGGCGAACCAGCCCGACCAGTGCTGCCAGGACCGGTCGGTCCGGTCCACGTGCAGCAGCGGCGCGTCGAGCAAGGCTCGGGCCGGAGAGTGCCGTGAGAGGCCGAGGTCGCCGGCCAGCTCCGGAGAGGCGACCGGCACCACGGCCTCGCTGACCAGCTGTTCGGCGCAGAGGCGGGGCACGCGACCGTCTCCGAAGCGGATGCTCACGTCGTGGTCGATCTCGGACAGCTCGCGGTCGTGGTCGAAGATGGTCAGCACGACACTGGTCGGCGCCATCGCCTCGCGCAGCTCGCGTAGCCGCGGCTCGAACCAGCTCTCGGCAACGGATGGCTGCACCGCGACCCTTAGCCGGTCGGGATCCGCGCGCAACCGGGACAGTGCCACCTCCACCCCGTCGAACGCCTCCGAGACCGCGTGATGCAGCAACCGCCCCTGGGCGGTCAGGGTCCGGCGGTTGGTACGCCGGTCGAAGAGCACCGTGCTCAGCGAGCCCTCCAGGGCCGCCATCTGCTTGGACACCCCCGGCTGGGACATACCGAGCTCCTCGGCGGCGGCCGTGAACGTGCCAAGGCGGCCCACCGCCTCCAGGACAGCCAGCCGCTGCAGCTGCCGGACCCGGTGCAGCAGCACCCGCATCTCGAGCTCCTGTCCGTTGCTCCACCATAACCTGTGGTTATGCCAAGGTAACCGAGCGACCACTGTCGACGCGACCGGTGGCGCTTCTAGTCTCGCGCCATGGAACTCACCTGTGCCCGTCTGACTCCGGCACTCGGAGCGCTCGTCGCCCTGCCGGCGAACCCGGAGATCTCCGACGCTCTCGCAGACGCTGTCCATGCCGCCCTGTTGGAACACTCGGTGCTGGTCCTGCACGACGCGAACCTCGACCCGGCCCGGATGGTGCAGCTCGGTGCGGCCCTGGGCACTCTCGGGGCGCGGCATCACTCCTACACCACCCACCCGGACTTCGACGACGTCGTGGTCCTTACCTGGGAGGGCGACCAGAAGCCCGACGCCGCAGAGTGGCACGCCGACATGACCTATCGACCGGTTCCGCCGTTCGCCTCGATCCTCAAGGCGGTCGAGGTCCCACCCGTCGGTGGGGACACGCTGTGGGCCAGCATGTTCGCCGTGCACGATGCGCTCGACCCAGGGCTACGGCGCGACCTGGAGCAGCTCCACGCCGTCCACGACATGGGCGCCTTCCGGACCGGTGCCTACCTCGAGGGCGGCGACGAGGGGATCACCGAGGCGCTCACCCGGTCCGGGTCGGCCGTGCATCCGGTGATCGACCACCACCCGGTGACCGGCCGGCCGTACCTGAACGTCAGTGAGTCCTTCACCCGCTTCGTGATCGGCCTGTCCGCGCCCGAGAGCGGTCGGCTGCTCACCGGCTTGTTCGACCTCGTCAACCGTCCCGACTTCCAGGTGCGGCTGCGGTGGCGGCCCGGGACCATCGCCATCTGGGACAACCGTGGGACCCAGCACTACGCGGTCGCGGACTACCTGCCGCACCGGCGGGTGATGCACCGGGTCGCGGTGGTGACCGACCGGCGTACGCAGGCTCCGCTCAGGGACGCTCCGGCTGCCGGGTAGGCACATCGTCCACCACTCGTCGTACGGCGTCACGCAGCGCCTGCTCGGGATCGACGCCGGCGGCGTGGGACTCAACCACCAGGGCGAGCAGCCGGCTGCCGAACGAACCCTCGTCGTCGCCGACAAGGTGACCGGCGCGCTGCAGCCGGTCGACCACCTTGTCGGCGTACAGCAGTGCGGGCAGCGACGGCGGGATGCCGTCGATCGGGGTCGCCCGGTTCTTCTCGCTGAGCTTGATCTGCTCCCAGGCCTCGTTGATCTCGTCGGGGTCGGTGGCGGTCGAGTCGCCGAACACGTGCGGGTTGCGCCGCACCAGCTTGGCGACCAGGTCCCCGGCGACGTCCTGGATGCCGAACTCTCCCGACTCGGCGGCGATCGCGGCGTGGAAGTAGACCTGGAGCAGGACGTCGCCGAGCTCCTCGCGCAGGTGGCTCCAGTCCCCGCTCAGCTCACCGGTGTCGATCGCCTCCAGGGTCTCGTGGGTCTCCTCGAGCAGGTAGCGGGCCAGGCTGCGGTGGGTCTGCCGGCTCTTCCACGCGCACTCGGCACGCAACCGGGCGGTGATCCCGGCGAGCTCGGCGAGGGCATCGCGCCGGTCGGGGTCACTCACCCGCAGCGCATCTCCGCGGGCAGGCCGGCCACGAACGTCGGCGTGGCGGTGCCGGCAGCCGACTTCGCGTAGCTGGACACGACCCGCGAGATCGACCCGTCGCCGCCACCCGCCTGGTCGGAGGTGCCGGGGTTGTAGCGCGGGTCGATCTTGATGTGCAGCCGCTTCGCCCATCGTCCGGCGAGGTTGCCGCCCACGGTGATGGCCTCGGTGGTTCCGGGGTTCTGCTTCCCCTGCTCCTTGAGCTTCTTCTCACCGATGCTGGCGAGCAGCAGCTGGCCGCGGGTGTAGTCGGTGAACGCCTGGACCAGGGTGTCCTGGTCGTCCTGGGGCAGGCTGGCGACACCGGCCTTGAACTGGTCGACCTGCGAATGGAGCACGTTGTTGTCGAAGCTCGCGCCGACCGACCTGCCGTACATGTTGTCGACGGCCGTCCGTACCAGCACGTTGACCGTGCCCTGCACCAGGGCCGCCCGCGGCTGGGACTTCGAGGAGCCCTGCGACTGCGACGGCGAGGTGTTCTTGGCGAGGTCGCACTGGATCCTGGTGAGGGTGTCGACCTGGTCGCGGCTGATCGAGGTGCTGCCGACCGTCGCGGCGTCCCCGGGGTGCAAGTCGCTGCACCCGGTGAGCATGAGCAGAGCCATGCCACCGACAAGCAGTGATCTCGGTCGAAGTGTGGGTCGGAGGGGGCTGGTCACGTGCTGGTCTCCTTTGCCGCCCCGGCGGGGTCGATCACGGTGTCGATGACCTTCCTGGTCCACGCCAGCAGCTCCTCGTCACGGAACGTCGGCGAGAGCGGGCGCGGCACCAGCATCGTACGCACGCCGGCCTTGACCACGCTCTTGGGGTGAAGCCGGTTCAGGCGTACGACGGCCGAGTCGGGCAGGTCCACCGGTGTGAACCGGACGTACTTGCCCTGCGCAGTGACCTCGGTCAGGCCGGCCTGGCGCACCCGACCGCGGAACCGGGCGACCTCCAGCAGCCTGGCCACCTCGGCTGGCGGCTCGCCGTACCGGTCCAGCATCTCCTCGCGCAGCAACGCGACGTCCTCGTCGGAGCGGACCTCGGAGAGCCGCTTGTACATCTCCAGCCGGAGCCGCTCGGAGCCGATGTAGTCGTGCGGCAGGTGGGCGTCGACCGGGATCTCGATGCGCACTTCCTGAAGCTGCTCGACCCCGGTGCCCGGGGCGCCCTCGTTGCGGAACTCGCTCACGGCCTCGCCCACCAGGCGCACGTACAGGTCGAACCCGACATCGGCGATGTGGCCGGACTGCTCGCCACCGAGCAGGTTGCCGGCGCCGCGGATCTCCAGGTCCTTCATCGCGATCGCCATGCCACCACCGAGGTCGGAGTGCTGCGCCAGGGTGGCCAGCCGCTCGTGCGCGGTCTCGGTCAGCGGCTTGTCCTGCGGGTAGAGGAAGTAGGCGTAGGCCCGTTCGCGGGACCGGCCGACGCGGCCACGCAGCTGGTGCAGCTGGGAGAGCCCGAGGGTGTCGGCACGCTCGATGATCATGGTGTTGGCGTTGGAGACGTCGAGCCCGGACTCGACGATCGTCGTGCAGACCAGCACGTCGAAGCGCTTCTCCCAGAAGTCCAGCATCACCTGCTCCAGCTGGTGCTCTGCCATCTGTCCGTGGGCGGTGGCGACCCGTGCCTCGGGCACCAGCTCCTTGATCCGGGCGGCCGCCTTCTCGATCGAGTTCACCCGGTTGTGGATGTAGAACACCTGGCCGTCGCGCAGCAGCTCACGTCGTACGGCAGCGACGAGCTGGCGGTCCTCGTAGCCGCCGACGTAGGTCAGCACCGGGTGCCGCTCCTCGGGCGGAGTGGTGATCGTGGACATCTCCCGGATGCCGGTGATCGCCATCTCCAGGGTGCGCGGGATCGGCGTGGCGCTCATCGACAGCACGTCGACAGAGGTCCGCAGCCGCTTCATCTGCTCCTTGTGCTCGACCCCGAACCGCTGCTCCTCGTCGACCACGATCAGGCCGAGATCCTTGATCCTGATGTCGGGGTTGAGCAGCCGGTGGGTGCCTATCACGATGTCGACCGAGCCGTCGGCCAGGCCGTCGATGACCTCCTTGGCCTCCTTGTCGGTCTGGAACCGGCTCAGCCCCTTCAGCACCACGGGGAAACCGCCCATTCGCTCCTCGAAGGTCGCGAAGTGCTGCTGCACGAGCAGCGTCGTCGGCACGAGCACCGCGGCCTGCTTGCCGTCCTGGATCGCCTTGAACACGGCGCGGACCGCGATCTCGGTCTTGCCGTAGCCGACGTCGCCGCAGACCAGCCGGTCCATCGGGACGGTGCGCTCCATGTCGCGCTTGACCTCATCGACCGTGGTCAGCTGGTCGGGGGTCTCGTGGAACGGGAAGGCGTCCTCGAGCTCGCGCTGCCAGGGGGTGTCCGGTCCGAACTGGTGGCCCCTGGTCGCCTGGCGGGCGGCGTACAGCTTGATCAGCTCGGCCGCGATCTCGCGGACGGCCTTGCGGGCGCGGCCCTTGCGCTTGGCCCAGTCCCCGCCGCCGAGCCGGTCCAGTGCGGGCTGCTCGCCGCCGACGTAGCGGGTGACCTGGTCCAGGGTGTCGGCCGGGACGAAGAGCCGGTCGGCCGGCTGGCCCCTCTTCGAGGAGCCGTACTCAAGGACGAGGTACTCGCGGGTCGCGCCCTGGAACTCGCGCTGCCTCATCTCCACGAACCGGCCGACGCCGTGCTGCTCGTGCACGACGTAGTCGCCGGACTTCAGCTCCAGCGGGTCGATCTGTTTCTTGCGTCGCGCCGGCATCTTGCGCATGTCGCGGGTGGAGGCGCGCCGGCCCAGGACGTCCTCTCGGGTCAGGACCGCGAGCCGGGTGGTCGGGTCGAGCAGGCCGTGGTCGAGGCTCGCACAGGTCACCGTGACGACGTCGGTCTCCGGCTCGGTCTCGATCGCGTCCACGAAGCGGGCCGCGACGTCGTGCTCGGAGAGCACCTCGACCATCCGCTGCGCGGGCCCGTGACCCTCACTGAGCAGGACGACACGCTGACCGTCGACCAGCCACTTGCTGATGTCGGAGATGGCCCGCTCGACGTCGCCGCGGTACTCCTCCACTGGCCTGACGTCGACCACACGCGACTCGACGCCGCCTGACGGTGGGGTCTCGTCGACCGCGATGCCGAACGGGCTGACGCTCCACCAGCACAGGTTGCGGCGCAGCGCCACGGCGCGGACGTCGGCCAGCTCCCGCAGGGATGCGGCGCCGAGGTCGATCGGCGCCGTTCCACCACCCGCGGCGGCGGCCCAGCTGGCCCCGAGGAACTCCTCACTGGTAGCCACCAGGTCGTGGGCACGGGTGCGCACCCGCTCGGGGTCGAGCAGCAGCACATGGGTGTTGTCGGGCATCAGCTCGACCAGCAGCTCCATCTCGTCGACCAGCACCGGAGCCAGCGACTCCATCCCCTCGACCGCGACCCCCTCGGCCATCCGGTCGGTCAGGTCGCGCAGCTCGGGGTGCGCCTCGCCCAGCGCCCTGGCCCGGGCCCGGACGTTGTCGTCGAGCAGCAGCTCACGGCACGGCGGCGCCCAGAGCCGCAGCACCGGCTCCATGGTGCGCTGGTCGGCGACGGCGAAGGTGCGGATCTCGTCGACCTCGTCGCCGAAGAACTCCACCCGCAGCGGGTGCTCCTCGGTCGGCGGGAAGACATCGACGATGCCGCCACGCACCGCGAACTCGCCCCGCTTCTCGACCAGGTCGACGCGCGAGTAGGCCGCCTGCGCCAGTCGTCGTACGACGTCCTCGAGCTCGACCTGGTCACCGGCCGCCAGCTCGACCGGCACCAGCTCGGCCAGGCCCTTGACCTGTGGCTGAAGCACCGAGCGGATCGGGGCTACCACGACCTTGAGCGGGCCGTTCTCGGGATCGGGCCCGGGGTGCTTGATCCGGCGCAGCACGGCCAGCCGCTGGCCGACGGTGTCGCTTCGCGGGCTGAGCCGCTCGTGCGGGAGGGTCTCCCAGGCCGGGTAGTACCCGATGTTCGCCGGGTCGACGAGGTCGCTCAGTGTCTCCACGGCGTCCTCGGCCTCGCGCGCGGTCGCCGCCACCACCAGCACGGTGCGTCCGGCGTCCACGAGCCCCTTGACCACGAACGGGCGCAGCGCCGCCGGGCCGGTCAGGTCGAGCGCGCGCACCGTGCCGCCTCGCGCATCGGCCATCGCGGCGCTGAGGGTGGGGTTGCGCAGGACGAGATCGGCCAGACCGGTGATGCTCAAGCGTTGCTCTCCTCGAGAGGGTGTGCCGGCAGTCTACGAAGCGGCGATCGTGGTCGCTGCGGCGCATCGGGTACGCCGCAACCGCCACGTCGAGGCAGACTGGACGCATGTCACCCGAGACCCGCCCACCCCTGCCGCCGTTCGACGAGGCATCGGCCCGCCAGAAGGTGCAGGCCGCCGAGGACGCCTGGAACACCAAGGACCCGGTGCGCGTCGCGGGGGCCTACAGCGAGGACACGGTGTGGCGGAACAGGTCGGAGTTCGTCACCGGCCGCGCAGACGTCGTCGTGTTCCTGACCCACAAGTGGGAGCGCGAGCTGGACTACGCGCTGCGCAAGAGCCTGTGGACCTACGCCGGCAACCGGATCGCGGTGCGCTTCCAGTACGAGTGGCACGACGTCGGCGGACAGTGGTGGCGCAGCCACGGCAACGAGAACTGGGAGTTCGACGACGCGGGCTTCATGCGGCGCCGGGAGGCGAGCATCAACGACGTGCCGATCGACGAGGCCGACCGGCGGATCTTCGGCGCCCGTGGCCCCGACGAGACCGACGAGATCCCGCTGTGACCACACTGGAGCTGGAACGAGAAGATGTCTGACGTAGTTGACATCCGCTCCGACAGTGGCGGGGTCGCAGCCCGGCTCGACGCCTTCCAACGCCGGCATCCCAAACGGCTGGGTTCCCGCTGGCGGTCCTCTACAAGTACCTGGACGACTCCGGCGGATACCTGGCTGCCCTGATCGCCTACTACGGTTTCGTCTCGCTCTTCCCGCTGCTCCTGCTGTTCTCTACCGTCCTCGGGCTGGTCGTCGGCGTCCTCGGCTCCCTGCACGGCGGCCTCGGGGTCGCCCAGGTCCTGCAGTACGCGATGAACACCGCCTGGTCGGTGCCCAAGAACAGCCGACCCGACCCGTTCAACGCCCGCGGCCGCAGCCTGCTCCTGCTCGGCACCGCCGGGCTGGCGATCCTTGTGACCACGGTGCTGTCCGCGCTCGGGTGCCGGCAACGCCGGCTCGCTGGGCCCGGCGCTCAGGGTGCTGACCCTGGTCGTGTCGGTGCTCGTCAACGCGACCGTCTTCGTGCTGGCGTTCCGCATCGCAACCGGCCGCGACCTGAGCGTCCGTGACGTCGCACCCGGAGCGATCGCGGCCGCGGTCGTGTGGCAGCTGCTGCAGACCTTCGGCGTCGTCTACGTCGGGCACGTCGTCAAGGGAGCCAGCGCCACCAACGGCGTCTTCGCACTCGTCCTGGGCCTGATTGCGTTCCTCTACGTCACCGGCGTCACGGTCGTGCTCTGCGTCGAGATCAACGTCGTGCGCGTCGACCGGCTGCACCCCCGATCCCTGCTCACCCCGTTCACCGACGAGGTCGAGCTCACCGAGGGCGACCGCCGCGTCTACACCGGTCAAGCCACCGCCCAACGCAGCAAGGGCTTCCAGGAGATCGACGTCGCCTACCACCCACCCGATACGCCACCCGACGAGTAGTCTCCTGCGGTTCCCCGTCGAGGCGGCACACTTGCACGGGCTACTGGTCCAGCTCCTCCTCGCTGCGCAGGACGCAGAGCTCGTTGCCCTCCGGGTCGGCGAGGACCACCCAGCCGGTGCCGGGCCCGTGGATGTCGCGGTGGTCGGCGACCTGGCCGGCGCCCAGACCGAGCAGCCGCTCGACCTCCTGGTCCCGGGTGCCGGCGCTCGGGCGCAGGTCCAGGTGCATCCGGTTCTTGGCGGCCCTCGGCTCCGGCACCTCGATGAACAGCAACGGGTGGCCGCCGTCGGGACGCTGGATCCAGCACTCCTCGTCCCCCGGGCCGTTGGGATCGTCGGGCTTGTCGACGTACTCCAGCACCTGCTTCCACCACTGCGAGAGCTGGTAGGCGTTGGTGCAGTCGATGCTGGTGTGCGAGATGAAGGAGGTCACGCGCCCACTCTGCCGCGGGTGGCGCGAACCCACTACCTCGGGCAGGCTCTGGGCATGGTTGAACGTAAGTACCCCGACATGTGGGTCGAGCCCGACGAGGACCCCCGCACCGACAGCGGCGCCACCGACGAGCGGGGGGTGCTGCTGGACTACCTCCGCAACTACCGGACCACGTTCGCGATGAAGTGCGACGGCCTCGACGCGGCTCAGATGGCGACACGATCGGTGCC
>JBBSVL010000081.1:0-9364 GCA_038233595.1 Propionibacteriales bacterium
CGTTCTCGACCTCACCCGCCCCCTGCGACGCCAAGTCCTGCTCGCCCACGCCGACGCATCCGGGGGCCGACCAGCCATCAGGCTCTTCCTGGAGAGCGCCGCACGCGTCGTGGCCTGACGTCAGCATCGGGCAGACTCCAGTGTCTCGGCCACGTCCTGGGCATGAGCAGTCACGACTCACGGCTGTCTCGGAGTGGGTCGGCTCAGTTGATGGGCCGCTACACATTCAGGCTCATTTGGCGAGCACGCGCCAGACGGTGACGCGCACGGTCGACGGTGGTCCGGGGCCCTCGATCATCGACCTACCGTCGCCAGGCTGTTGGTCGTTCGACCTGACGTGGGGAAGCCACCACGATCACCTGCAGCTGGGGTACGCGTCCGGCTGAGCGGACCGTCGCTGGACCGCAGAGTTCGCTCATCGACAGTTGAGTGCCCTGTCAGCGGCATGAGAGTGCTGCTGACTAGGGTGAAGTGGTGTTGCCAGCCCCGACGCCAAGGCTCCGCTTTCGCGAAATGACCGAGGCGGACTTGCGCGACATCGCCACCCTGGAGATTTCCACCTCACGCGGCCCGGATGGCTGGATCGAGTGGAACCGCCGCAACTACACCGAGCACGGGTTCGGGTTGTGGGTGATCGAGACCCACGACGGTGAGTTCGTCGGCGACTGTGGCCTGACCATGCAGGAGGTCGAGGGGAAGTGGCTGGTCGAGGCTGGCTGGCACGTGGGCTCCGCACTACGGCGTCAGGGGTACGCCGCCGAAGCGGCCGCGGCGGTACGCGTGGCCGCATGCAAAGCTGGCATCGAGCACCTGATCGCGATCATCCGGCCACGCAACGTGGCCTCCCAGGGTGTGGCGGCGAAGATCGGGCTCGTGCTCGAACGCGAGGTCCACAAGAACGGTGGCCCGACTCTGGTCTTCGGAGCCGACCTGCACCCACCGCACACGAACCCATGATGGATCGACCGCGCGACCTGCGGCATAGCGGATGTCAGCACGGCGACACGACGGCTCGCACGACTCCGGTCGAACTTGAGCGGTACCGTGCGTGACGACAGCGATGGGCCACCCCGCCTCACTCCGGCACCTCGAGGGTGTCGTGTCATCGGTGCTCACCTTCGCTTCCTACGTCGAACAGGCGAAGTCGCGCCGACGCGGTTCCATCCGCTCAAGCAGATGCGGACGTCTATCGCGTTGGAAAGACTCCGGTTTGGTTCGACTGCAGGTCGACCCTGTCGGTGGACCTCAACCGTCGGCCATGATCTAGCGCACCACCCCACTGGCTGGTGCTCAGGTTCTCCTCGGCCGCATGGAGAGCAACCGCGGGGTCATGATCAACATGATCGATCATTCATCGAGCGGACATGCCCCGCAACCGGCCGCAATACTGCCACTTCGTCCTCCTGTTACAGGATGACGGGCACGGTCCTGACCAGGGTGTTTGGTGGAGCTGAGGGGATTCGAACCCCTGACCTTCTCATTGCGAACGAGACGCGCTACCAACTGCGCCACAGCCCCTTCACGCCGTACGGCGCGAGGAAGAAGTTACCACCCGGGTCAGGTCAGAACCGAATCGGTTCAAGCGCCGGCGACCTTACGTTGCTGGGCTTCGCCGGGCGCGGGCTCGGCGCTCTTCGCTGACTTGGCGTCGGCCTCGGCAGCGCGGGCAAGCTTGGTGTCCTCGGCCTTGTGACCAGACGAGGTGACGCCGGTCTGGGTGAGGTCGATGGTCCGGACGGTACGACGGGCCGCAGGCTTGGTCACGTAGGTCGGCAGGGTCAGGGGCAGTGGGTCCCACAAGGAGCCGTCGTCGTCCACGTTGGCCCCGTGGGCCCCGACCGTCGCGACGGGGACGACTGCCTCGGCCACTGGCGGTTCGAACGCCTCGACGGTTTCGACGCGGGGCGCGAGCGGGTCG
Source organism: Propionibacteriales bacterium (assembly GCA_038233595.1). Lineage (GTDB taxonomy): Bacteria > Actinomycetota > Actinomycetes > Propionibacteriales > Nocardioidaceae > Marmoricola. The sequence goes on from JBBSVL010000081.1 coordinate 1,919, forward strand.
TCCTGCTCGACCGCGGCGGGACGGGCGGCGGACTCCTTGCGAACCATCAGCCGGCACAGCACCAGCCAGCCGATCACCAGGCCTCCCGGGATCGCTACGTAGACCCAGGGCAGGTAGTGGAACGCTGCCACCCCCGCGGTCGCGGTGGTGAGGAGCAGAAGCAGGAGCAGGACGCGGCGCCGACGGCGGGCTGCGCCTCGGACGGCCACGCGAGTGGCCGGGCGCGCGGGAGCAGATGCGGTGGAGGTTTCGAGACGGGCCTCAACAGCGCCCTCCTCAACCACCCGGCTGCGCCTGCCGAGCCTCTGCTTCGCCGAGGGCGGCGTGAGCAGCGCGCGCATCGTTGCCGGGGTCCGCTCGAGCACCCGAACCGTGTCGGAGAAGCTGTCGATGGGGCGGTTGGCCGCGATCTCGTCGTGGTGACGAAGTGCCCGAGGAATCAGGTAACCGGCCCAGGCGAGCGCCAGAACAACGAAGATCAGTCCAGACAAGTCCACGTGGTCGAGGGTAGGAGCGGTGACCGGGATCCCCGCGCAGCCGGTTCGGTGTGTCGCAGAGAGACTGGTGTGACTGTTGTGGTTCAGCCGTCGAGGCGGCGCACCATGCCGTCGGGGCACTCCTCGACGGTCACCGCGAAGAGCTTGTGATCACGCCAGGATCCGTCGATGTGCAGGAACCTCGGCGCATAGCCGTACTCCCTGATCCCGAGCTTCTCCACCACGCGCAGCGATGCGGTGTTCTCCGGCCGGATGGCCACCTCGACCCGGTGCAGCCGGGCGGCGAAGAAGCAGTGGTCGATGACCATGGCCACGGCGCGGGTGGTGATCCCGCGGCCGGCCCGGTCCCGGTCGATCCAGTAGCCGACCGAGGCGAACTGCCCCGACCCGCGCACGATGTTGTTCACCGTGATCTGGCCGACCAGCCGGCCCTCGGTCTCGATCACGAACGGCATCCCCTGCCCGGCGTTGGCCTGGCGGGTGTAGGCGCGCACCATCGCGGAGAAGGTGCGCGGTGCGTCGCCGCCGCTGGGCGAGGTCGCGTCCCAGCGGCGCAGCCAGTCCCGGTTGCGCTCCCGGGTCCGCTGCCAGTCCGAACGGTCGCGCCGGACCAGCGGACGCAGCACAACCCCCTTCGATCTCAGCACCACCGGCCACTGGGGCACCCGGCTTGCCGGGGCGCTCAGTGGTCGCTCCCCACGATCTGCTCGACGGCGTGCACCACGATCGGAACGAGTACGGCGAGGCCGTCCTTCACCCCGCCCGTGGAGCCAGGCAGGTTGACCACCAGCGTCTGTCGGTGCACGCCCGCCAGGCCACGGGACAGTGCAGCGGTGGGTACGCCGTTGGCGACACCGTGGTTTCGGATCGCCTCCGCGATGCCCGGCACCTCACGGTCGAGCAGCTCGAGGGTCATCTCTGGGGTCAGGTCGGTGGGGGTGAGCCCGGTGCCACCGGTGGTGACCACGAGCCGGGCCCCTGTCGAGGCCGCGAGCCGGATCGCCTGGCCGACGGGCTCACCGTCGGAGACCACCACCGGCCCGGTCACCTCGAACCCCAGCCCCTCGAGCGCGTCCACGATCAGCGGGCCGGTCGTGTCGTCGTACACCCCGGCCGCGGCGCGGTTGGAGGCCACCACGACCGTCGCCGGCAACGTGGCGGAGCCGGTCTCCGGGTCAGCCACGGGACCACTCCCCGCTCCGGCCGCCGGACTTCGTCTCGACGCGGACCTCGGTGATCACGCCGGACTTGTCGACGGCCTTGACCATGTCGAAGACGGTGAGAGCAGCCACGCTCACTGCGGTCAGCGCCTCCATCTCGACCCCGGTCCGGTCGCTGGTGCGCACCACGGCGCGGATGTCCACCGACTCGTCGGTGACCGTGAGGTCCACGGTGACACCGGAGATCGCCAGCGGGTGGCACAGCGGCACCAGGTCGGGAGTGCGCTTCGCGGCCATGATCCCTGCGACCCGGGCGACCCCGAGGGCGTCCCCCTTGGGCACGTCTCCCGCGCGCAGCAGGCGTACGACGTCGGGCGAGACCAGCACCCGACCCGTGGCCACCGCCTCGCGGGCCGTGACGTCCTTGCCGGAGACGTCGACCATCCGCGCGGCACCGGTCTCGTCGACGTGCGTGAGCCGGGCCTCACGGGTCTCGACGCGGGTCTCGACGCGGGTCTCGACGCGCTCGCTGGCGCTCGCTGCTCGACCACCATCTCTGGCGCTCGCTGCTCGACCGTCGGAGGCCATCAGAACTCCCGGTCCAGCACCAGCACCGGCACCGGCTGCCCCGGAGCGACCGTGGTCTGCTGCTCGCCGAGGACCACCAGCGCGTTGGCGTTGGACAGGTCGCCGACCAGGTGCGACCCGTGCCCGCCGACCGGGGTGACCGTGGCACCCTCGCGACCGACCTCGTAGTGCGCGCGGACGTACTGCCGCTTGCCCTGCATCGAGGTCAGCGGCGCCGTCGTGGCGGCTCGCATCATCGGTCGGGAGAGCACGGTGCGGCCCATCATCTTGCGCAGCGCCGGGACCACGAACACCTCGAAGGAGACGTACGACGAGACGGAGTTGCCCGGCAGCGTGAAGATCGGGGTGTGGTCCTCGCCCACGAAACCGAAACCCTGCGGCTTGCCGGGCTGCATCGCGACCTCCTCGAAGTCGACCCCACCCTGCTTGCTGAGCACCTCCTTGACAACGTCGTAGGCGCCCTTGCTGACGCCGCCGCTGGTGACCACGGCGTCGGCGCGCACGAGCTGGTCGCTGAGCGCAGCGGCGAAGCCCTCGCCGTCGTCGCGCACGATGCCGACACGGTAGGCGATCGCCCCGACCGCGCGGGCGGCCGCGGCGAGCATGTAGGAGTTGCCGTCGTAGATCGAGTCCGGCCCGAGCTGCTCCCCCGGCTCCCGCAGCTCGTCACCGGTCGAGATCACCACCACCCGGGGCCGCGGTCGGGCAGCGACCCGGGCGCGGCCGACCGAGGCGAGCAGGCCGATCTGTCGCGGACCGATCAGGTCGCCGATGCTGAGCAGCTGGTCGCCTGCCTGGACGTCCTCACCGGCCCGGCGGATGTGCTGGCCCTCGGTGGGCGCCTGGTTCACCAGCACCTTGACGGTGCCGCCGTCGGTCCACTCCACGGGCACCACCGCGGTGCAGCCCTCGGGGACCGGGGCGCCGGTCATGATCCGGACCGCTGTGCCCGGAGACATCGCCGTCACCGAGCCGGCGCCGCCCGCGGCGATCTCGCCCACGACCGGGAGGTGCACCGGACGTTGCGAGCTGGCCTCGGCGACGTCGCGGAAGACCACCGCGTAGCCGTCCATCCCGGAGTTGTCGAAGGCGGGCAGCGAGCCGTCGGCGATGACGTCCTCGGCGATCGGCAGTCCCATCGCGTCCAGCAGTGGCTGGTCGTAGGGATGCAGCGGTTCGATCGCATCGAGGATCCGCTTCAGGTGCTGGTCGACCGGGGTCAGCGGCGGGTCGGAAGGCATGATCTCGACCCTAGTCCGCGAGGACGGTGCCCGACGCGACCCGGCCCTGGCCCTGCGGCGCGTCCAGGGTCACGTCGCCCACGACCTGGACCCCCGCGCCGAAGCTCCAGTCGCCGTGCACCACCAGCGACGTGGCCTTCTTCAGCGACGGCACACCCGAGGCGAACCGCTTGTCGAACTCGCCAACCAGCGAGTAGGCGTCGTCCAGATCGACGTAGGGCGCCGCGGCGGGCTGCAGCTGCAGCACGTTGTCGTTGCCGAGGTCGTAGACGTCCGAGCGCAGCAGCAGCAGCTGGCTGGTGTTCTTGACCGGGATGAAGCGCTCCCGGGTGACCTCGATCAGCTGGGCGTCCTCGAAGACCTCGATCGCGGCGCCCATCGCGGTCTCGATCTGGACCACCTTCGGGCTCTGCGGCTCACTGGGGTCGACGTGCTTCTCGTTGCGGATCATCGGCAGACCGAGGATGCCGTCTCGACGGTCCAGCTCCTCACGCATCGCATCCAGGTCGAACCAGATGTTGTTGGTCGAGGCGAACCTGTGCCGGCTCAGGTCGGCCAGCGCCGCCTGGTCCTCGGGCAGCGTCTGCGCGGTCTCGCGGAGCACGATGCGCCCGTCGTTGGCCCGGGTGGCGAAGTGCCCGCCCTTCTTGTCGCCCGCTTCACGACGCACCGCCTCGATGGCGAACGGCGCACCGGACTGCGCGAACCAGCCGGCCACCCGGGCGTCGGGTACGGCGCCCAGGTTGTCGGAGTTGGACACGAACACGTAGCGGTAGCCGGCGTCGATGAGGCGTTCGAGCATGCCGGTGCCGCGCAGCGCCGTATAGAGGTCACCGTGGCCGGGGGGGCACCACTCCAGGGCCGGGTCGACGGACCAGGTCACCGGTTCGAGGTTGTCGACGCGGATCTTCGGCTCCTTGTTCTGCAGGAACTCCAGGGGCAGCCCGTCGACGGCGAGGTCCCGGTAGCGCGCCAGTGCGGTCAAGGTGTCGGCCGAGGTGCGAAAGGAGTTCATGAAGATGAGGGGAAGGGGTGCGGCGTACTCGCGGCGCAGGTGCAGCACCTGTCGTGCGATGACGTCGAGAAAGGACAGGCCGCGTCGTACGCAGAGCAGGGACTTGGCTCGGTCCAGGCCCATCGAGGTGCCGAGACCGCCGTTGAGCTTGATCACCGCGGTCAGAGCGATCGCGTGGGCGGCCCGCTCCTCGGAGGCCGGGACGTCGGCCAGCGCGGGCATCTCGACCGGCTCGATCGTGGACTCCGGGATCATCCCCGTCTCGCCGTGCTGGACCAGGCGGTAGTAGTGCGCGAAGACGTCGATCGCAGCCGGGGCGACCCCCGCAGCCGCCATCTTCTCCTTGCACATCCTCAGGCCCTTGTCACTCATGCCGTTGATCGTAGGCTTGCGCGGTGAGTGCCCACAGCCCGGATGCCACCGTCGATCCCTCGCACGCCGCGAAGCTCGCCCTGCGCGACCAGCTGAGGACCGCCCGAGGGCGGCTGCCGGTGTCTGAGATCGCGGCCCGGGCAAGGATGCTGGCCGACCTGCTCACGACCGCTCCGGAGGTACGCCGGGCAGCCACCGTCGCGGCGTACGTCTCGGTGGGGCGCGAGCCGGGCACGGGTCCGCTGCTCGACGCACTGGTGGCCGCGGGGAAGCGGGTGATCCTGCCGCTGCTGGAACCCGACAACGACCTCGACTGGGCGCTCTACGAAGGCCCGGAGGCCCTGGCCCCGGCTGGTCGCGGGCTGCTCGAGCCCGTCGGACCGGCCCTGGGCCGGGAGGCGGTAGCGACCGCCGACGTCGTCGTGGTCCCCGGGCTGGCCGTCGACCGCGCCGGGATGCGGATGGGCCGGGGCGGTGGCTGCTACGACCGGGCCCTGGGCCGGGTGCCGCTGGGCACGTTCACCTGTGCGGTGCTCAACGCCGCCGAGGTGCTCGACGTCATACCGTCCGCAGCGCACGACCGGCGAGTGACCGCGGTAGCCACCGAGAACGGACTGCTCCGGTTCAACCTGCGGGGTTGAGCGGGGTCCACGGCGTTCCGCGCCGCCTCACCGGGCCGTGGTTCCGGTCTTGCCCGCAACGCGTATCATTGGCACTCGCTGGCACGGAGTGCCAGCTCCCTGCGACATGACGGCGAGGATCGGTTGCCGACCTACCAGTACTCCTGCACCGAGTGCGGCCATTTCTTCGAGCAGTTCCAGGCCTTCAGCGACGACGCGCTGACCGAGTGCCCCACGTGCAGCGGCAAGCTGCGCAAGGTGTTCAACGCCGTCGGTGTCGTCTTCAAGGGTTCGGGCTTCTACCGCAACGACAGCCGGTCCGACTCGGCCGCAGCCAGGTCTGGAGGCCAGTCTGGTGGGGAGACCGGTTCGACCAGGACCGCCGAGAAGCCCTCCTCCGACTCCTCAGGTTCCGGTTCGTCCGGCTCGGACGGTGGTTCCAAGCAGGACTCCGGTTCCAAACAGGGCTCCGGCTCCACCACCAACGGGTCTTCGAACGGGTCATCGTCCAACAAGTCGTCGGAGACCGCTGCAAAAAGCTCCTGACCTGCGCGTTTACCTCGCCTGTGGATTCTCGGGACTGGCGGGACCCACTTCGGCCTAGCGTCGGGCACCATGCCGACCGCCGTACCAACTTCCGCGTCACCTTCTTTTTGGACCCCACGCCGCTGGCCCGGTGCGCTGCGCCGTCGCGTGCTGCTGCACCGCCGGCTGCTGGCCGCACTCTGCGCGGCGCTCGCGGTCCTGGCCGGGTTCCGGGAGCTCCAGGCACCGGCGCCTCCCACGACCAGCACCTGGACTGCCGCCCGCGACCTGCCCAGCGGCACGGTTCTGTCCAGGGCCGACCTGCGGGCGGTGCCGTTCGCGCCCGGCAGCGTCCCGGACCACGCGGTGACGCGGCCGGGAGCGGTGCTCGGTCGCACCGTGGCCGCACCGCTGCGACGCGGACAGCCGCTCACCGACCTGCAGCTTCTGGCGCGGCCGCTCCTCTCGGCGTACCCGGGCCGGGTGGCGACCCCGGTCCGGATCGCTGACCCCGCCGTCGTCGACCTGCTCCGCGTGGGTGACGTCGTGGACCTGGTCGTCGCCGATCCCCAGGGGGAGTCGGCCGCTCGCGTCGTTGCCGAGGCCGTGAGCGTGGTCGCGATCCCCGCCCAGCACGACACCCAGCAGGATCCTGGCCTGACTGGCCGGCTGGTGCTGTTCGCCGTGCCGGCCGACCGGGCCACGAACGTCACCGCGGCCGGGGTCTCAGGCTTCCTGACGGTCACGCTGAACCGCTAACGTGCGGGTCGAACCCCGGATGCACCCCCCAGACCTCGGGGCAACTCAAGAGGAGTGAGATGGAAGGCTTCAAGAACTTCATCCTGCGCGGCAACCTGGTCGAGCTCGCGGTGGCATTCGTGATGGCCACCGCCTTCGGCTTGGTCGTCAAGGCGATGGTCGACCTGATCATGGGCCTGATCGGCAAGATCGGCGGACAGCCCGACTTCAACGCCTGGATGCCTGGCGGACTCCCGGTCGGCGCGTTCATCACCGCCGTGGTCGCGTTCCTGATCCTGGCCGCCGTCGTCTACTTCCTGGTGGTCAAGCCCTACACGGTTGCCAAGGGGAAGTTCTTCCCGTCCGAGCCGGAGGGCACCCCGGCCGACATTGCGATCCTGACCGAGATCCGCGACCTGCTGGCCACCAACCGCACCTGAGCCCGGGTCTCAACCGTGGTGCGGAGGCACCTGGTGGCGCAGCCAGGCGTCGCTCGACTCCGGCGGACGGTCGTCCCTGTCATCCACGGTCTGTTCGGGCAGCACCTCACCGAACACGCCGGCCAGCCGCCGGCGCCGCTCGGCGCGCTCCTCGGCGCTGAGCTGTGCGTCGTCGGCCTCGGTCATCGGCGGGCCTCGTGCAGCATCCGGGCCGCGGCAGCGTCGAGCCACTCGACTCCGAACGTGCCCC
>JBBSVL010000082.1:0-9260 GCA_038233595.1 Propionibacteriales bacterium
CCGTGGCGATCAGGTTGCGGATGAAGTTGTCGAGGTAGTTGATCCACACCTGGTCGCCGGGCAGAACGCCCATGGAGACCAGCTGCGGGTCGAGCTGCGGGTTGGAGATGGCCTTCAGGCTCGGGTCCCTCTTGGCGGCCTGGGCCACGGTGTAGGCGCTCTCGATGGCGGCATCGACCTTGCCGGACTTCACCGCGGAGATCACATCGGCGATCGCGTCGAAGCGCACCGGCTTCGCCGAAGGGAAGTCCTTGGTGAGGATCGTGTCGTTCGTGCTGCCCCGCGCGACGCTGACGCTCTTGCCGGCGATGTCCTTGTAGGACTTGATGTTGGCGCCCTTCTTGAAGAGCACACCGGCGCCGTGGGCGTCGTAGGGAATCGTGAAGCCGGCGGTCTGCGCCCGCTCGTTGGTCGCCGTCCAGGCCGAGATGTTCACGTCGACGCGGTTGGACTTGAGCAGCGGCAGCCGGCTGTCACCGGAGGTGCTGACGAGCTTGAGCTTGACGCCGAGAGAGCTGGCGAGCTCCTTCGCGATGTCGATCTCGAAGCCCTGGAAGCTTCCATCGGGCTTCTGCACCGCCCACGGTGGGAAGTCGGGCAGGACCGCTACCCTAAGCGTGCCGGCCTTGAGGACCTTGTTGAGCTGACTGCTGGCCGGGCTGCTACCGCCTCCGGTCGAGCCACCGCAGGCGGTGAGCGTCAGCGCACATGCGAGGACTACGGCTGCCAGGGCAGTCAGCTTGCGTGTGACCATGTTTAATGAACTCCCTCTGCAGGTACTCCCACACAGTGGGAGAAGCTATCGTCAGATGGGAGTTTGCTCCGTGTGTGGCCGTCGCGTCAAGGGTTGCGCCCGATCTGTTGCCTGACCGTGACACTCACTCGGTGTTGCTGTGGCTGCGCCGGGCCGTCTCGTTGTCGATGCTGCCCCGGCGAGCCACGTCGAGGCAGACCACGTCGAGCGCGATGTGGGTCAGCTGGTCGAAGAGACTGCTCAGGGGCTGGATGGTCGGGGCCTCCCCGGACTTGCGGTACTTCGTGGCCGCGGGAAGCACGAGCACAGCGTCCGCGAGACTTGCCAGTGGAGATGCGGAGTCGGTGGTGACGGCGTGGACGACGGCCCCCGCCTTCACCGCGCCCTCCGCCGCGCGGACCGTGCCGCTTGTAGTCCCGGAGCCGGAGATCGCCACGACGAGATCCCCCTTCGCCACCGCTGGCGTGATCGTCTCGCCCATGGCGTACACGGTCAGTCCAAGGTGCATCAGTCGCATGGCGAAGGCCTTGCCCATCAGCCCCGAGCGGCCCTCACCGGCGACGAACACGCGCCGGGCAGCCAGAAGACGGTCCACGAGTCCGCCCAGCTGGTCTCGGTCGACCTTCTCTGCGACGCCCTGGATCTCGACGAGGACGGTGGTCAGGTCGTCGGTCATTCGTTGTCCTTTCCAGCGGCGCGGCGCAGCTCCTTCACCGCGGCGACGGGGTCGTCGGCCTCGGTGACGGCGGAGCCGACAATCGCCCGTACGTCGGGCTCGTCGGCGAGGGCTGGCAGGTCTCGCGCAGTCAGCCCACCGGCCAATGCGAGACGCCGCCCGCGGGACCAGGTGCCGAGTAGGTCCTGAACCCGCTGTCCGGTGGCCTGGGCGTCCTTGCTGACGTGGGGTGCCAGACGGACCCCCTCGGGCAGACGTTTCGCAAGCTGCTCGATCCTCGCCTGGTCCATGCCCAGAAGGTCGACGACCAGTTCGCAGTCGTGCTCACCGGTGACCAGCACCGCGAGGTCGATGCTCACCGCGGGCGCCAGTCCGAGGATGGTGACCGACCTGACGCCCGCCGCGAAGGCCATCTCGAACTCGAAGCGAACATCGTCAGCAGTCTTGAGATCGGCCAGGACCGGCGTCTCGCCTGCCGCGGCGACGACTTGGCGCAAGCCGTGCTGGCCGAACTGCTTGACCAGCGACGTGCCCACCTCGACCCAGTCGGCCAGGGGCGCCACCTCTCTGGTGATGGTGACTGCTCGCTCGAGAGGGATGCGGTCAAGGGCGACCTGGATGTCCACGCTGTGCTCCCTGGCTGGCTTCGCTGATGGCGCCTGATCGGCCCGATGGCGTTCCCGAAATGGTCACGCCGTGGCATGATCAATGTCGATTCCTACCGAATACTGGAATCTACTCCTGCATCCTGGAAGGACACAACGATGGCCGACCCTTCGTCCTCCCCGGCGCCCGACATGGTCGGCAAGGCGCTGCTGCTGCTGACCCGGCTCGGCGATCATCCCGAGGGGGCACAGGCTACCGAGCTGGCGCGGCACGTGGGCTACCCGCTCAGCACGGCGCACCGGCTGCTCGGGGCACTGGTCCGCGATGGCTTCGCCTCGTTCGACCGGCAGACCAAGCGCTACACCCTGGGCCTGCGGACCTTCCAGCTCGCGCAGCAGGTGTTGCAGGCACGCGGGCTCACCGGGCTGGCCAAGCCCGTGCTGGAGGAGGTGTCGTCAGTGACCAAGGAAGCCACGCTGCTGGCAGTGCGTGACGGCGAGCGGCAGCTCTACATGTACTCGATCGAAGGGCCCCAGCAGGTGCGTGTGGTGGGGGATCCCGGCAAGCACGGACCGCTGCACTGCACCTCGCAGGGCAAGGTGCTGGTCGCCTTCGCCGAACCGTCGGTGCGCGAGTACCTGCTCTCCAACCTGCCGCTGGACCGCGCCGGGCCGAAGACGATCACCAGCCGCAGCCAGTTCCGCGAGGAGATCGAGCGGGTCCGCGTGTGTGGCCACGCAGTTGCCGACGAGGAGCACGAGGCCGGCATCCGCGCGGTCGGCGTGCCGGTCTTCGGTCACGGCCAGGTGGCCGCGGCCGCGCTAGCCACAGCCGCTCCGGCGTACCGGATGAGCGTCGACGAGCTGCTCGGGCACCTGCCCGCGCTCAACGAGGGAGCCAAGGCCCTGTCGGTGCTGATGGCTCTCCAGTAGGGCTGCCGGGTTGAGGAAGGGTGGACCAGCGGCATCAGGGTTCAACCGGTCAATGCCTACACGACGGACAGCACGACCTCGTCGAGCACGTCGAGTGCCTCGTCGAGCAGATGCCCCGGGATCACGAGCGGTGGCAGGAACCTCAGCACGTTGCCGAAGGTGCCGCAGGTCAAGGTGAGCACACCGGCCTGGTGGCAGGCCGTGCTGATCAGACCGGCGAGGGCCGCGTCGGGCTCGGTGGTGCCAGGTTTCACGATCTCGACGGCGAGCATGGCGCCGCGGCCGCGGACGTCGCCGATCGCCGGCACCTTGGCGGCGAGCGCGGTGAGACGCTCGGTCATCCGGATCTCGATGTCGCGCGCGCGGGCGTTCAGGTCGAGCTGCTTCATGGTCTCGATCGCCCCCAGCGCGGCTGCGCAGGCGACCGGGTTGCCGCCGTAGGTGCCGCCCAGGCCACCGGCGTGCGGCGCGTCCATCATCTCCGCTCGGCCAACGACGGCAGCGAGAGGCAGCCCGCCGGCGACACCCTTCGCCACGGTGACCAGGTCGGGTACGACGCTCTCGTGCTCGCAGGCGAACCAGGCACCGGTGCGGCACATCCCGGACTGGATCTCGTCGGCGACGAAAACGATCCCGTTCGCGCTGCACCAGTCCGCGACCGCGGAGAGGAACCCGGGGGCGGGGACCACGAAGCCGCCTTCGCCCAGCACCGGCTCGATCACGACACAGGCGACGTTGCCGGCGCCGACCTGCTTGTCGATCACCCCGATCGCGCGCGCCGCGGCGTCGGCACCGCTGATCGGCACCGGCTCACGGGACGGGTAGGACATCGGCGCCCGGTAGACCTCGCCGGCGAACGGACCGAACCCCTGCTTGTAGGGCATGTTCTTCGCGGTCATCGCCATCGTCAGGTTGGTGCGGCCGTGGTAGGCGTGGTCGAACACCACCACTGCATTCCGGCCGGTGTGCACCCGGGCGATCTTCACCGCGTTCTCGACCGCTTCGGCGCCGGAGTTGAACAGCGCCGCTTTCTTCGCGTGGTCGCCGGGGGTCAGCTCGACCAGTGCCTCGCACACCTCGACGTACCCCTCGTACGGCGCGACCATGAAGCAGGTGTGGGTGAACGCCGCAACCTGTGCGGTGACCCGTTCGACCACCTCGGGCGCGCTGTTCCCGACGCCGGTGACCGCGATGCCGCTGGCCAGGTCGATCAGTGAGTTGCCGTCGACGTCGACGATCACGCCACCGCCGGCCGCGGCGACGTACACCGGAAGCGTGCTCCCTACACCCGCGGCGACGACAGCGGTACGGCGCTCATGCAGCTCGCGGGACTTCGGACCAGGGATCTCGGTGACCAGCCGGCGCTCCTGGGCAAGGTCGGGTCCTCCGATGACGGTGCGGTCTAGGGACTGGTGCATGCGGTCCTCCGGGGGACGCGACAAGTGAGCAGATCGGGACTTCGCAACACTATCCCTGGATCGGAGAGCGGAAGCCCTGCCAAGGCATCACCTGTTCGAAGGCCGCGGCCGCGCGCAGGGTGCGGGCATCGGCCCAGCGCGGCCCCATGACCTGCAGCCCGACCGGCATGCCGGCAGCGCCGAACCCGGCCGGGACCGAGGTCGCGGGCATCCCGGTGAGGTTCGCCGGTAGGCAGCTCGTGCACCAGTCGTCGAAGAACGGGTCGACCGGTTGACCCGCGATCGCGGTGGGCGTCTGAAGCCCGACCGGAAAGGCGGTCAGCTGCAACGTCGGTGTCAACAGCAGGTCGAAGCGCTCGAAGAACTCTGCCCACGCCCTCGTGTAGCGGGCCTTCTCGTGCAGGGCGTCGACGTACTCCCCGGCCGAGATGTGGGCTCCCGCCTCGACGATCTCGGCGGTTCCCGGCGACATCTGCTCACGTGACAGCGCGAGCAACGGGCCTTCTGAGGAGAAACCCTCGGCGAGAGCGATGGTGTTCCACAGCTCAGTGGGGTGTCGGGTGGCCGGCGCCGCCTCGACGAGCTCGCAGCCGAGGCGGGAGAACACCTGGACTGCGGCGAGGAACACGGCGTGGACATCGGGGTCGACCGGCAGCATGCCGAGGTCTGCCGACCAGGCGACCCGTAGCCCACGGAGGTCGCCGGGCGTCGTGACAGCGTCGAGATAGTCGGTCGTCGGCGGTCCCGGATAGCTCATGTCGTCCGCCGGCGCCGGTCCAGAGATCACCGACAGGACGAGTGCGGCGTCGCGCACGGACCGGGTGATCGGCCCGTCCACCGAGAGAGTCTTCCAGCCCTTGAAACCCGGTTCCTTGGGCACGAGTCCGAAGGTCGGCTTGTGGCCGACCACGCCACAGAAGGACGCGGGGATACGGATCGAGCCGCCCCCGTCCGTGCCGAGAGCCACGGCGGTCAGCCCGGCCGCGACCGAGGCACCCGCGCCGCCACTCGACCCTCCCGGAGTGAGCTCGGTGTTCCAGGGGTTGCGCGTGAGCCCATGGACGAGGTTGTCGGTGAACCCGCGGTAGCAGAACTCCGGGTTGTTGGTCTTTCCCACGATGACCGCACCGGCCGCCCGTAGCCGAGCGACCGGCACCGCGTCCTCGGGAGGCACGAAGTGGCGCAGTGCGAGGGACCCGTTCGTGGCCGGCGCCCCTTCCATCCAGATGTGGTCCTTGACCGAGACGGGCAACCCGAGCAGTGCTGGTAGCGGGCCGCCCTGGCGTACCGCGTCGTCCGCCGCCTGGGCCGCCGACATTGCCTGCTCATCGAGCACGACGGTGAAGGCATTGAGCACTGGTTGCAGCCGGTGGATGCGATCCAACGACGAGCTGACCACCTCCGCGGCGGTGACCCTTCCGGCACGGATGTCCGCGACAGTCTCCCAGGCCGTTGCCGGCGGATCGACCTCGGTCGTCAGTGCGACTCCTCCGTGCGCCCGTGCTGCATCGCCAGCTTCTCCAGCTCCGCGGCTTCGGACTCGGCCAGCCGCGTCTCCGCCTCGACGTCGATCGACCTGCCCAGGACGTAGTACAGGATCCCGGCCACGGGGAGGCCGACGAACATCGAGATGTCGGCGCCGTGCAGGGCGTTCGCGACCCACCCGCTGTACCGACTCGTGCTCAGGAACGGCAACATCGCCGCGAACCCGACCACGTAGGCGAGGATCCCGCGCCATCCCCACCGCCCGTAGATCCCACGCGGGTTGAAGATCTCGGCGATCGCGTAGTGGCCGCGCCGGACGATGTAGTAGTCGACCAGGTTGACCGCGGTCCAGGGAACGAACAGGTAGAGGACCAGGAGGAGGAAGTCCTCGAAGTTGGTCAGGAAGTTCGCGCCGATGAGCAGTGCGGGGATGACGGACAGCACGGCGGTGATCGTGATCGTCAGGATCCGGACGGTGCTGGTCGGACGCACCTTCTTGAACGAGTCGATGGCGCTGATCAGGGTCAGCGAACCGCCGTACATGTTCAGGGCGGTGACGGAGATCAGGCCGAGGGTCGAGAAGCCCAGCACGACCGACCCGAAACCGCCGAAGACGGTGTCTCCGGAGGACTTCAGCGAGGCGATCGTGTCGAAGTTCGCACCTGCCCACGCTGCGAGCGCAGCGCCCAGGGACATCAGCCAGATTGCGCCGAGCGCAGAGCCCCAGTAGGTCCACAGGAACGTCCGCCGGACAGTGACGTCCGGCGGGAGGTAGCGGGAGTAGTCGGAGACGTAGATCGCCCAGCTGATCTGGTACCCCGCAACGACGCCGAACTGGGCGAGGAAGGGCGTCCACTTGAACCCACCGAGGTCGAAGGAGCCGGGCGGGAAGCTGAGCAGGATGACGGCGATCGTCAAGATGCCGAAGAAGACCAGGAAGCCGAGGGCCAGCCATCGCTCGACACCGTGGATCAGGTCGTAGCCGACGAGCGCGACGACCGCCGCCACGATCGTGGCGACGACGATCCACAGCTTGCTGCCGCCGTGCACAGTCTGGTTCAGCGCGTCGCCGGCCAGGATCGTGTTGAAGATGTTGAAGCCGGCGTACTGCAGGTAGGCGAACAGCCAGACCAGCAGGGCTCCGACGTAGCCGAACTGCGGCCGGGACTGGATCATCTGGGGCAGACCGAGCTGGGGCCCCTGGGCAGAGTGGAAGGCCATGAAGAACGTACCGAACAAGGCACCAGCGACGATGGCGATCAGGGACCACAGGAGGTTGCCGCCGAGCGTGACCGACGCTGTGCCGACCGCGAGCGTGGCGATCTGCGCGTTGCACATGAACCACAGCGGTCCCTGGCTCCAGACCTTGCCATGGCGCTCGTTCAACGGGACGTAGTCGATGGATCGGACCTCGATCCCCGTGAAACGGGACGAGGTCGGGGGGGACGTGTCAGTCGTCATCGCGACTCCTCGTCTGAGCTGGCTGGGCAGTGGACCTGACCGGAGTCTTGGACATGACGGACAGCAGCTCGAAACCGACGTGCGAGGCCGCGATACCGGTCAGCTCGGCGTGGTCGTATGCCGGTGCCACCTCGACGATGTCCGCCGAGACCACGTGGAGGTCTGCGAGTCGGCGGAGCATGACGAGCAGCTCCCGCGAGGTGAGCCCGCCCGCCTCAGGAGTGCCGGTGCCGGGAGCATGCGCGGGATCCAGCACGTCGATGTCGACCGAGACGTAGATCGGCGCGTCCCCCAGCCGTTCCCGCATCCGGTCGACGGCGGTGCCCAGCCCGAGCATCTCCACGTCGACGCAGTGCACGGTGGCGAAGCCGAGCCGTTCGCTGTCGGGCACATCGGTCGCGGCGTACAGCGGACCCCGGATGCCGACATGCATGGAGTGGTCGAGATCGATCAGCCCTTCCTCCGAAGCCCGGCGGAATGGGGTGCCGTGGGTGTAGGGCTCCCCGAAGTAGGTGTCCCAGGTGTCGAGGTGGGCGTCGAAGTGCAGAACCGCGACCGGGCCGTGTCGCTCGTGCATGGCGCGCAGCAGCGGAAGCGCGATGGTGTGGTCGCCGCCGATGGTCAGCAGCCGCGTACCGTCCATGGTCAGCTGCCTCGAGGACTCGTGGATCTGGGTGATCGCACTGCCGATGTCGAAGGGGTTGCAGGCGATGTCCCCTGCGTCCACGACCTGCTGGGCCCCGAAGGGCTCGGCGTCGATGGCAGGGTTGTACGGACGGAGCAGTCGCGATGACTGTCGCACGTGCGCGGGTCCGAAACGCGCGCCGGGGCGATAGCTCACCCCGCTGTCGAAGGGGACCCCCACGACGGCGACGTCGGCGTGCGCGACCTCGTCGATGCGGGGCAGCCGCGCGAAGGTGGCCGGTCCGGCGAAGCGCGGCACCCGGGTGGCGTCGACCGGACCGACAGCGCTGTCGGTCGTGACCCGGGGTAGTGGCCAGCTGGTAGCGATGTGCCCTCCTGGTGGGTCGATCTCATGGGACGCTACACCCGGTGGTATCTGCGCTGCGGCTGTTCTATCGCTGACCCTGGTGGGGATCACCCAGGGCGGTGCCGATGGTCCGCGGCAGCACGCCGGAGGCGACCACCGCATCTCGTAGCGGCACCATCAGCTCGGCCAGCCGCACGGTGTCCTGGAGCCCCAAGCCCTCCCACGCCGACATTCCGGCCTGGTCGGTGCGTTCCTCGACCTCTGTGCGTACGGCGCGCCCGGCCTGGGTAAGCGTGCCTTCTTCATCGAGCCAGCCGTCCTCGACCAGCCGTTGGGCCGCTGCGGCCAGCTCCTGCTCGCTCCAGCCCCGGGTCTTGCGCAGGAAGCCGGTCTTGCCCGACCAGGCCCCGTCGAGGACGGTGGCCTCGACGGGGCCGATGCCTTGGGTCACCAGGACCGCGATGTGCCCGTCGCCGCGGTGCTCCCGGACCAGGGTGGCCGCGTGCCAGAGGGCGAGGACGTCGTCCTCGGGCCAGTCCAGCCCGGCATGTCCGGCGTACAGCGGCCGTCCCGGCGCGGCGAGCCCCTCGCAGACCCGGCGGGTCAGGGAGAGCGCCTCGGCGACGTCCGGCCGGCCGAGGATGCGGTCGAGCGCCGCCGCCATCCCTTCGCGGCGCGCGCGGACAAGCCGCTCCGGCGTGGTGAGCTCCCAGGTTGCGGGCAGTGCGGCGTCGTGCAGCCTGGGAGCGAAGACATAGAAGGTGGCCTCGCTCACCCGCGGCCCCACCGCGCCCATTGCAGCCACCCGGGATGCGAAGTAAGCCAGCCTTGCGTCCAGGCCCAGCGCGACGTACTGCGCCGTGGTCTCCTCGGCGAAGTAGCCGACGACATGCAGCGCCTCCAGGCCGGCCCAGGCGCGGCGGGAGGCTTTGACGAG
>JBBSVL010000083.1:0-9248 GCA_038233595.1 Propionibacteriales bacterium
CTCGGTCTCGCCGAGTACGGCGAGCATCTCGGTCTCGCCTTCCAGCTCGTCGACGACCTGCTCGGCATCTGGGGGACCACCGCACGCACCGGGAAGCCGGTGTGCTCCGACCTGCGCTCCCGGAAGAAGTCACTACCGGTGGTCGCCGCGCTGACCTCCGGGACGCCTGCCGGGGAACGGTTCGCGGAGATCTACCGGGACGACACCGTGCTCACCGAGGTCCAGCTCCAGGAGGCGGCCGTCCTGGTCGACCAGGCCGGTGGCAAACGCTGGGCCGAGCACGCAGCGGAGCGTGAGTCGCGCGCGGCCCTGGACACCCTCGGCGGGCTCAGCCTGCCCGAGGCGGTGCGCCAGGAGCTGGTCGAGCTGACCGAGACCTTGAGCAGAAGGGACTACTGATGGCGCTGGAGACTGCCGAGAACCTCATCGAGACCGACTTGCGCTACCCCGACCTCGCACGCGTCTCGGACCCGGCCGCCCGCGTCCGCGCGCAGGAGACGCTGGACCGGGCGGTGCAGCACCTGCTGGGCCAGCAGCACGAGGAGGGCTGGTGGCGCGGTTTGCTGCAGACGAACGTCACGATGGACGCCGAGGACCTGATGATGCGTCAGTTCCTGGGCGTGCGGACCGTGGAGCAGACCCAGCAGACCGCCCGGTGGGTGCGCAGCCAGCAGGGCGTCGACGGCTCCTGGTCGAACTTCCCGGGCGGGCCGGCCGACCCGTCCACCACCACGGAGGCATACGTCGCCCTCCGGCTCGCGGGCGACGACCCAGACGAGCCGCACATGCGTGCGGCCAGGCGGGTCGTGCTCGATCACGGTGGTCTGGCCGGCACCCGGGTGTTCACCCGGATCTGGCTGGCGCTGTTCGGGCTGTGGGACTGGGAGGCGCTGCCTGCGCTGCCGCCTGAGCTGGTCTTCCTGCCCCAGTCGATGCCGCTCAATCTCTACGACTTCGCCTGCTGGGCTCGCCAGACTGTGGCGCCGCTGACCATCCTGGCCGCGCTCAGACCCCAGCGTGACCTGGGGGTCACGGTCGACGAGCTGCTCAGCCCGGTGCCGCCGGCGTTGCGTCAGGAACGCGGATGGCGAAGAGCCTTCGGCTCGATGGACAAGGCACTGCACGCCTACGAGCGACTCCCGGTCAAGCCCGGACGGCACTCGGCGCTGCGGCGCACCGCCGAGTGGATCGTCGCGCGACAGGAGGCGGACGGGTCCTGGGGCGGGATCCAGCCGCCCTGGGTGTACTCGTTGATGGCCCTGAGCGCGCTCGACTACCCGCTCCAGCACCCGGTGATGGTCAGCGGGCTGCGCGGCTGGGAGCGCTTCACCGTCACCGAGCAGACGCCGGACGGGCCGGCCCGCTGGATTGAGGCCTGCCAGTCACCGGTCTGGGACACCGCGCTGGCCACCGTCGCGCTCGGCGACGCCGGCCTCGACGCGGAGCACCCGGCCATGGTGGCAGCGAGTGACTGGCTGGCCAGGCAGGAGATCACCGCACGCGGGGACTGGGCCGTGGGGCGCCCGCAGGTCCCGGCCGGCGGTTGGGCCTTCGAGTTCGACAACGACGGGTATCCCGACATCGACGACACCGCGGAGGTGGTGCTGGCCCTGCGTCGTACCGCGCAGACGCCCGCCACCTCGGTAGCTGCGACGCGCGGGATCGACTGGCTGATCGGGATGCAGTGCCGTGACGGGGGCTGGGCGGCGTTCGACGTCGACAACACCCGCGAGCTCGCCTACCAGCTGCCGTTCTGCGACTTCGGGGCCGTGATCGACCCGCCGAGTGCGGACGTGACCGCCCACGTCGTGGAGATGCTCGCGGCCGAAGGACTGGTCGACTCGACGTCGGTCCGGCGCGGTGTCCGCTGGCTGCTGGATGCGCAGGAGACCGACGGCTCTTGGTTCGGGCGTTGGGGCGCCAACCACGTCTACGGCACCGGCGCGGTCGTCCCGGCCCTGGTGGCTGCCGGCGTGGCCCCCGACGACCCCGTCGTACGACAGGCCACCGACTGGCTCGCCAGGCAGCAGAACGCCGACGGCGGCTGGGGCGAGGACCTGCGTTCCTACCAGGACCCGACCTGGGTGGGCAACGGAGACTCGACACCCTCGCAGACCGCCTGGGCGCTGCTGGCCCTGCACGCGGCGGGACTCGCCGACGGTGAGGTCGCGACCGGCGGCATCGACTGGCTGGTCGAACGCCAGCGTGCGGACGGCGGCTGGGACGAACCGCAGTTCACCGGCACCGGGTTTCCCGGCGACTTCTACATCGGCTACCACCTCTACCGGCTGGTGTTCCCGATCAGCGCGCTCGGCCGGTGCCTGGGAAGGAGCCGACCGTGAGCGCCCACGTGGTGACCTGCGCCCCGTCGTGGGTCGAGCAGCGCGCCCTCGGTGACATCTCCGGCCTGACCGTCGTGCGCAGCGGCATCGGCCGGCGCCGCTCACGGCGTACGGCGGACTCAGCAGTGCTCCGCGGAGCCGACGCGGTGGCCGTGGTCGGGATCGCCGGAGGGCTCGACCCGCGGCTGCACACCGGCGACGTCGTGGTCGCAGACCGGGTCTGGCAGACCGACGACCCGGGGCGGGAGCTGGTGCTGCCCGCCGGACGGTTGCTGGCCGCCCGACTGCGCCAGGACGGGCTGCGGGTCTGGCTTGGTCCAGTCATCAGTGCGGACCACGTGGTCACCGGCCCCGAGCGCGAAGCCCTGCTCAGCCGCGGCGCGTTCGCGGTCGACATGGAGTCTGCCTGGCTGCTGGCCGATGAGCGCCCCGGCGCCGTGGCGCGGGTCATCGCCGACGTGGGCCAGAAACCGCTGCTGCGACCCGCGACCCTGAACCGGCTCCGTTCGGCGACGCGGACCCTGCCTCGGCTGGGCCCTGCGCTGCGGTCATGGGCCGAGGCGATCGGGGAACGCAGTGTGCTGCTCGCGGAGCCTCGGTCGTTCTGCGCCGGGGTGGAGCGTGCCATCGACGTGGTCGAGAGCGCCCTCGAGCAGCGGGGCGCGCCGGTCTACGTCCGCAAGCAGATCGTGCACAACCGGCACGTGGTCGCCGACCTGGCGAGCCGGGGGGCGGTGTTCGTCGAGGAGCTGGACCAGGTGCCGCCCGGCGCGACCGTGGTGTTCTCCGCGCACGGCGTCTCCCCCCAGGTCCGGCGCGATGCAGGGGAACGCGCGCTGGACGTCATCGACGCGACCTGTCCGCTGGTCACCAAGGTGCACACGGAGGTCCGCCGGTTCTCGGCTCGTGGCGACACGGTGATCTTCATCGGGCACGCGGGGCACGAGGAGACCGAAGGCACGATGGGGGAGGACCTCGACCACACCGTGCTGGTGGAGAGTGCCGAGGACGCGCTCTCGGTGCAGGTCGCCGATCCCCAGCGAGTCTCCTACCTGGTGCAGACCACGCTCTCGGTGCACGACGTGCGGGGCATCGTCGAGGTGCTTCGCCGCCGGTTCCCGGCGCTCAAGGCGCCACCGTCAGACGACATCTGTTACGCCACCACCAACCGGCAGGAGTCGTTGCGTGCCGTTGCGACCAGCTCCGACCTGGTCCTGGTGGTGGGCTCGAAGAACTCCTCCAACAGCCTGCGGCTGGTGGAGACCGCACGTCGGCTTGGTGCCGAGGCGCACCTCGTCGACGACGCCGACGAGGTCGAGCTGGGCTGGCTCGAGGGCGCTGCGCGGATCGGTCTGACCGCGGGTGCCTCGGCACCGCAGGCCCTGGTCGACGAGGTCGTCGACGCGTTGAACGGACTAGGTCCGGTGGACATCCGGACTCGAACTGTGGTGACCGAGAACATGTCGTTCACCCTGCCCAAGGAGGTGCGATCAGCATGAGCATGCCACTACGACAGACGCTCAAGATCGGGAGCTATCTGTTGAAGCAGCGTCTGCAGAGGCGGGAGAAGTTCCCGCTCCTGGTGGAGCTGGAGCCGTTGTTCGCCTGCAACTTGGGTTGTCCGGGCTGCGGCAAGATCCAGAAACCGGCCGACGAGCTGCGTAAGCGGATGCCGGTCCAGCAGGCGCTGGACGCGATGGAGGAGTGCGGCGCGCCGATGGTCTCTATCGCGGGTGGCGAGCCGTTGATGCACCCCGAGATCGACACCCTGGTCAACGAGCTGGTCCGTCGCAAGAAGTTCGTCTTTCTGTGCACCAACGCGATGCTGGTGCGCAAGTGGTGGGACAAGTTCGACTTCAAGCCGTCGCCGTACTTCGCGTTCACCGTCCACGTCGACGGTCTTCGCGAGCGGCACGACACGGCGGTGAACCAGGAGGGCGTCTTCGACGAGGCGGTCGAGGCGATCCGCTGGCTCAAGGAGCGCGGCTTCCGGGTCACCACCAACTCCACGTTCTTCAGCGACGACACGCCCCAGAACGTGATCGACGTGCTGGACTTCCTCAACGACGAGCTCAAGGTCGACGAGATGATGATCTCGCCCGCCTACGCCTACGAGAAGGCGCCGGACCAGGAGCACTTCCCCGGGGTGACCGAGACCCGCGAGCTGTTCAGCAAGGCCTTCTCGGGCGGGAACCGGAAGCGCTGGCGGCTGAACCACTCGCCCTTGTTCCTGGACTTCCTGGAGGGCAAGACCGACTTCGGCTGCACCGCCTGGGGAATCCCCAGCTACTCGCTGTCCGGGTGGCAGCGGCCCTGCTACCTGATGGCGGACGGCTATGCCTCCAGCTATCAGGAGCTGATCGAGACCACCGACTGGGAGAGCTACGGGCGTGGCCGCGACGATCGCTGTGCCAACTGCATGGCGCACTGCGGCTACGAGCCGACCGCCGCGATCGCCACCGTGGGGTCGCTGAGGGAGTCGATCCGGGCCGCGGTGGTGCGGTAGGGCGGTCCATGCCCGGGCTCATGACCAGCGGTTGGCCAGCCGGTTGTAGAGCCCGGGCACCGCAGCGTGCAGGATGACCGGGAACCGCAGCCAGCGCGGGAGCACCACGGCGTCGCGGTCCCGCTCGATCGCAGCCACCAGCTCGGCGGCAACCCGCTCGACGCTCATCGGGCGGGGGAACTTGCGCTCGCTCGGCGTGCCACGGCGCGCGAAGAACCCGGTGTCCACGATGCCTGGGGCGAATGTGGTCACTCCGATGCCGCGCGCGGCGAGCTCCGGCCGGAGGCTGTCGGCGTACCCGTGTAACGCTGCCTTCGAGGCCGCGTAGATCGACTCCCGTGGGGCACCGAGCAGGCCAGCGATCGAGGTCACGAACACAAGGCGGCCCCCGCCCATCGTGGGAAGTAGCTTTTGGGTCAGCGAGACCGGCGCCGTCAGGTTGACGGACAGGATTCGGTCCAGCTGCGCGGGCGAGGCCGTGTGCCCCTGTGCGACCAGCCCGACGCCGGCGTTGTGGATCACGAGGGTCGGGGGGCCTGCGGAGAGCGCCCAGTCGGCGAGACTGGCGACCCGGTCCGGCTCGCCCAGGTCGGCGGCGTACGTCGCGCCACCGGTCAGGCGTCCGACCTCACGCAGACGGTCCGGGTCCTGGCCCGTCAGCAGCAGGTGCGCCCCGCGCTCGGCTAGCTTCAGCGCGACAGCGCGACCGATGCCCGAAGTCGCGCCGGTGACCAGGCACGTGGTTCCCGGGAGCTGCATCAACCGATGCCCTGGGGAGCCCGGTCCGTCGACTCCAGCCTTTGGCCCACCTCGTTGGCCCGATGAGCCAGTATCACCACACCGGCGGCCATCACCACCAGGGCCACTATCTCGACGATGACCGACCAGACAGTGGGACTGATCGACTCGCCCAGCCATGTCATCCCGATCACGATCGCCACCAGCGGGTCCCCGATCGTGATGATTGCCAGGGACACGGACCCGAGCCTCCCTTGTTGGTAGGCATTCTGGTTGAGCAGGAAGCCGGCCGGACCCACCACTACGATTGCGTAGAGCTGCCACTGGCCGAGGAGATCGAGTCCGGACCCGCCCGACGCGAGTGAGC
Source organism: Propionibacteriales bacterium (assembly GCA_038233595.1). Classification (GTDB taxonomy): domain Bacteria; phylum Actinomycetota; class Actinomycetes; order Propionibacteriales; family Nocardioidaceae; genus Marmoricola. The sequence continues at coordinate 5,954 of JBBSVL010000083.1, forward strand.
GCACCAGCCCCGCGGTCACGCCGTAGCAGACCGCGGTAGCGACCGCGAGGGGCACGGAGCGGACCTCCTGCGGCACCCGGGTGCTTGCCACCAGACAGGCCGCAACGACTACGACCAGCCCGATCCCGAGCGGCACTGCAGCCCCAGCGTTGAAGTTTCCTCGGCCACCAGAAGGACGGGCGATGACCAGGAAGGCGGACAGCCCGCCCAGCGCGGTGAGGGCACCGACGAGCAGGATCCGGTCGGGGCGGTGGTTGCCGAGCGCAGAGGCCAGCAGCAGGTAGAACAGCACCCCGGTGACCAGCAACGGCTGCACCAGGATCAGCGGGCCGTAACGCAGCGCGACCACCTGCAACACGAAACCGACCGCTCCGAGCACCACACTCAACCGGAACCCGGACAGCTTGACCAGGTCGACAAGCAGGCCCGGCTGCAACGGTTTGCGCTCGGCAGTCTTGTGGGTGGCCCGGTTCTGCAAGACCCCGGCCGACCCGAACGAAGCCGCCGCGAGCACGGCCGCGGGCACGGCCACGAAGAATATGGGGACCACGTCAGCCATGCAGGTCCCCGGCCATCGTGAGCGTTCGCCCACCCAGCGCAGTGAACGCCTCGGTGACCGCAGTCTGCACGTCGTCGTAGGAGAAGGGCAGGGTGTCGTCGAGAAGGAGGCCCAGGCCGACTACCTGGTCGGCCACGATGATCCCGACGGTCAACGGAACCCCGTCGGCAAGCGGCAGAACCGGGGTCGTCGTGCGCACCGGTGCGTCCACCAGCCACCGGCGGCCGCGTGCGGCGGGCATGTAGGACACGATGGTGTTGAAGAACCGTCGCCCGTACACGGTCCGCGCGAACCAGCGGTGCACTGGGTCCGGCAGCCGCCCGGCCACCCACATCACCGTGGCAGCTGCCTCCGGCTCCCCGCGCTCTACCCGTCGACGTACCTCGTCGCGCACCAGCGTCACGCGTGCTGCGGCCGACATCGGGCCGGTCGGCAGGTCAACCGCTACGGAACCTGTCCAGTTGCCGAAGATCCGGTCGAGCCGAGGAGGCCTGACCGCAACTGGCACCATCGCGCGCAGCGGCTGTCCCGGACGAAGCAGCTCGGCGTCGCCGAGCAGGGTGTCGAGCGCCTCGGCCACGAGACCGATCAGCAGCTCATGGGGTCGGGTGTCGAGGGCCTTCGCCACCCGGCGTACCTCGGACCAGCGCAGCGACGCGCCGACCAGGTTGGGCCGACCGGGGCGCCTCGGGTGGTTCAACGGGTGTCGGGGCGCAGTCCCGCGGGCCGCGAGCGAGACCAACCCGGTCGCCAGGCGACCCGGGCGAAGCCGCGGCCCCGGATGCCCAGGAAGCGCGCGCCGCTCTCTCAGCGGGTCTGCTGCCTCGGTGTCCAGCAACCGGTCGAGGAGCCCGAGAGCCGAGATCCCGTCGCCGTGGCAGTGGTGCAGCTTGACCACGAACAGGCTGTGCCGCAGTGAGGGGGAGCCGACCAGCATCATCTTCCAGCCGGGCCGTCCCTCGGGCAGCGGCTCCGCCCAGAGCTCGGAGACCCGCTCCCACAGGTCCTGTGGTGAGCAGTCCCCGGGCAGCTCCACCTCCTCCACATGATCTCTCACGTCGATGTTGTCGACCAGACGCCAACCGAGCGGACGACGCACCAGCACCCGCCGCGCGGTCGGTAGCCCAGCCATCCGTGGCTGCAGCACCTCGCACAACCGATCCGCATGGAGCTGGGTCCCGTCCGGGCGGCGATCGATCTCGAGGACCCCGCCCACCTCCTGGACTGCGGACTCCGTGTCAACCTGGGCGAAGAACGAGTCCGAGGGGCGCATCGGCCATGAGCGACCGACAACATCTGCGGCAGCAGCATTCCGGACCAACACGTCGAATGTGTCTTCGAGTGGCCGCCGGTCTGCCTGGTCGGTGATACGGCGCCGCAGAGGACCCAGCGTGGTCCGGTCGGCGGCCGCCGTTGCGACCAGGGCCTGGAGCCGGTCCAGGTCCGAGCAGATCTCGCCGAGCCCTGCCACGCTCATCAGGTCGGCGTTGGCGGCGCCGTGAGCGGCGATGGGATCGGCCGAGAAGACCGGGGTCCCCGTGGCCAGGGCCTCCAGCGCCGTGGCACCACCGGCGTTGGTCAGCACCAGGTCGGCGGCGCGAACCATGGCGGGCATGTCGTCGGTCCAGCCGAAGGTGACCAACCGCTCCCGCGGCATCCCGAGCCGGCCCAGTCGGCTGCGTGCCTCCTCGTTGCGGCCGCAGACTGCCAGAACCGTGACGTTGTCCGCAGCTGAGCACACGGCTTGCACGATCGCATCGGTGTCACCGAACGCGTAGCTCCCGCACGACAGCAGCACGACGAGGGAGTCCGTGCTCGGAGCGAGCGCAGCTCGCGCTTCTTCCCGGCCTGCCGGATGAAAGCGATCGAGGACCGGCAACGGACTCACTGCGATCGTCGCCTCCGGCTCGGCCGCCAGCGCCACCCGGACCGCAGCCGGATCCATCACGAAGTTGCAGTCCAGCTCGCGGTAGACCCAGAACGGGTGGGGGGCGAAGTCGGAGATCCAGCACCCAGCGGGTACGCCGAGGCCACGGTGCGCTCGCAACCACGCGAGGCCGGCACTGCCCAGTGGATAGGTGGACAGGATCAGATCCGGGTCGAAGCGGTCGATGTGGCCGACCAGCCGGCGGCCGCACCAGGCCCCGACGAAGCGTTTGGACGAACGCGCGAACCAGCGGTGCCGCCACAGGCTGGAGTAGAAGAACTCATACAGCCACGGGGTCCTCTCCACATTCCCCACGTAGATCCTGCGGAACAGGGGCCCGATGCCCGGGCCCATCACGTCCAGCGTGTCGAGCCGCTGCAGCTCGCTTCCCGGCCACCGCCGCCGGACAGCCTCCTCGAGGGCGCCGGCAGTCGCGTTGTGCCCGCCCCCCATGTCCGCGGACACGACCAAGACCCGGTGCGGACACGTGATGTTGTCCTCGGTTCTCGAAGGCACTGGTGGACCTTGTTCGGGTGCCGACTGGGCCATACAGATGTGGTACCCAACCGCGCCGCGTTCATGCTGGGGGAAGGGCATCATGGGTAGCGAAGCCACAAAAGCCGAGGGATCTCTTTCCTGCATGTCAGGGGCGCCCCCAGAGCATGGCCAGCGGCGATGAGGCTGCTGTGGTTCGAAGGCAACCGTGTCCGGGCGGGTGCGCTGGCGCTTTCCACGGCGACGCGACCTACGCACAGGGCAGAGGTTCAAGATCCCTGACGACGCATTCTCTACCCCTGACGGGAAACACA
>JBBSVL010000084.1:0-9238 GCA_038233595.1 Propionibacteriales bacterium
CCCGTAGAACGTGCCCAGCCACCACTCGTCGTACGGCACCAGCGTGACGTGGTCGGCGGCGGCGGTCATCGTCGCCCCGGGCCGGGTCAGCACGGCGCCCGCCCGGATCCCACACCAGACTCCGTGGCCGTCGGCGCCCAGCCGAAGCGCGTCGAACTCCCAGTGCGGGTCGTCTGGCCACTTGCGGGTCTCGATCCGCACTGAACGCATGGGCCGACGTTAGCGGGTCGGCTGGGATGGTGTGCGGGTCTCGATCCGCACTGAACGCATGGGCCGACGTTAGCGGGTCGGCTGGGGCTTCGACGGCCGCGGAGTTACCACGGTCTGAAGGAGTTTGCACACTTCCCGCGGTTCGTACGCATGGGGGAGTGTCAAGAAACCTTCAGACCGTGGTATTTCCACCACGCTCAGGGCCGCTTGGGTAGCGCCCTCTTTCCGGCTCGCACCACCAGGTCCTGGTAGCGGGCTCCGGTGAGCTTGGCGAACGTGTGCAGCAGGTGTGCATCGATCCCGACCAGGATCCGCGGCTTGTTCGAGAGCACCGCCCCGATGATGATCTCGGCGGCCCGCTCCGGGATCATCCGGGCGAGCTTCGTGTCGAAGGTCCTGGCAACGTTGGCGGCGCTCTCTCCGACCGTGACGCGTCCGTTGCGGGCGATGCCGGTCTTGATCCCGCCGGGGTGCACGCAGGTGACCTGCACCGGGTGGCCGGCGAGCAGCATGTCCTCGCGGACGGCCTCGGTGAAGCCACGCACTGCGTACTTGGCCGCGTTGTACGTCGACTGGCCGGGCATCGACATCAGCCCGAAGAGTGAGGAGATGTTCACGAGGTGGCCGTCACCGGACTCGATCAGGTGCGGCAGGAACTCCTTGGTGCCGTGCACGACTCCCCAGAAGTTGATCCCCATCAGCCAGTCGAAGTCGGCGTACTCCATCTCGGTGACCGGCCCGGTGTGGGAGACGCCGGCGTTGTTGAACACCACGTTGACCCGGCCGAACTGGTCCTTCACGGCCGCGGCGTACTCGCCGAACGCCGCGCGGTCACTGACGTCGAGGATGTCTGAGCGAACCTCGCGGACACCGGCGTTCTTGAGCAGCTCGACCGTCTCGGTGAGCCCTGCCTGGTTCCAGTCGGAGACGGCGAGCAGTGCGCCCTTGCCGGCTGCGTTGAGCGCGAGGGCGCGCCCGATGCCCGATCCGGCTCCGGTGATGACGACGACCTTTCCGTCGAGAGTCCTCATGCAACCTGCTCCTTGTCTGTGGTGGCGCTCTCTGGTGTGAGTGTGTAGGCGTCGGCGTCGAACTCGGTGAGCAGTCGACGGAACGTGAACGTCGCGCGGGGCCACAGTGTCGTGTTGTTGCCGTGGGCGTCCAGGTACCAGCTGGCGCAGCCCCCCGTGCTCCACACGGTGCGCTTCATCCGGCGTTGGATGTCGGCACTCCATTGTGCGACCTTCTCGGGCCGGGGCTCGACCGCTCCGAGCCCGCGCTGGTCCATCGTCTGCAGCGCGCTGAGGATGTAGGCGATCTGCGCCTCGATGATGAAGACCATGCTGGAGTGGCCCAGACCCGTGTTTGGCCCGACGATCTGGAACAGGTTGGGGAACCCGCTGATCGTGGTGCCCTTGTAGGCGCTCATCCCGGTCTCGGACCACGCATCGGCCAGCGTGCGACCGCCGCGCCCCTTGATGTGGTGCGCGATGGGCTGGTCGGTGGTGTGGAAGCCGGTGGCCACGATCAGTACGTCGACCTCCCTGTGGGTGCCGTCCGCGGTGACGATGCCGGTCGGCGTGACCTCCGCGATGCCGTCGGTGACCAGCTCGACGTCGTCCCGGTCCAGCGCGGGGTAGTAGGCGTTGGAGATCAAGATCCGCTTGCAGCCGATCTGGAAGTCCGGCGTGACCTTCGCGCGCAAGGCGGGGTCCGAGATGCCCCTCTCGATGTTTTTCAACGAGACCAGCTTCGCGGGGGTGGCGATCTTCGGCTTCCAGGTGAACGCCGGCACGAAGGTCTCCCGGCCCCAGTAGATGCCGGTGCGGTAGGCGCGCTGGAAGCCGGGGACGAACCGGAACGCCAGCTTCTCCAGGCGTGTGTAGGCGCGGTCGTGTCGCGGCATCACCCAGGGGGCGGTGCGCTGGTAGACGTCGAGGTGGGCAACCTGCTCCGCGATCTCCGGCACGAGCTGGATCGACGAGGCGCCGGTACCGATGACGGCCACGCGCTTGCCGGTGAGGTCCTGCGCGTGGTCCCAGCGTGAGGAGTGGAAGATCTCGCCGGCGAAGTCCTCGATGCCCACGAGGTCCGGGAGCTTCGGTTCGGACAGGCCGCCGGACCCGGTGACCAGGACGTCGGCACTGACCGTGCCGGCCGTCGTACTGACCCACCAGAGCTGGTCGTCCTCGTCCCAGGCGGCGTCCGTGACGGTGGTGTCGAACCGGAACCGGTCCAGCACTCCCGACTCCCGGGCGACGCGCTTGAGGTAGGCATGGATCTCGGGCTGCGGGGAGAAGGAGCGCGACCAGCTCGGGTTGGGCGCGAAGGAGAACGAGTAGAGCTGGCTGGGCACGTCGCAGGCTGCGCCGGGGTAGGTGTTGTCGCGCCAGGTGCCACCGACGTCGCTTCCTTTGTCGACCACCAGGAAGTCGGTCCGGCCCTGCTCCTGGAGCTTGATCGCGGTGCCCAGGCCGGCGAAACCAGCGCCGACGATGAGGACCTTCACATGGTCGGGCAGGGCAGTCTCGGTGTCCATGTCACCGAACGTACCGACGGTATTGAACGAGAGTCAATAGCCTTGTTGAAAAGAGTTCAGTAAGGTGTCTCACATGACGCAGGCCAGCAGCAGGTCGGGCACCGGCCGGATCCGGATGAGCCCGGAGGGCCGCCGCGAGCAGCTGATCGACCATGGTTTGAGGCTGTTGTCCACGCGTCCGTTGGAAGAGGTGTCGATCGAGGTGCTCGCCGAGGAAGCCGGCATCTCGCGCGGGCTGCTCTACCACTACTTCGGCAACCTGCATGACTTTCATCGGGCCGTCGTACGCCGCGCGGTCGACGACCTCGTCACGATCACCGCCCCTGACGGAGGAGACGACCTAGTGGGTGTGCTGACCCGCTCCCTGGCGGCGTACGTCGACTACGTGGGCGCCAACCGCCCGGGCTACGTCTCGCTGGTGCGCGCAGCAGCCGGCGGTGACCCCGAGCTCCGGACGATCTATGAGCAGGCACGCGACTCGCTCACGAACCGGCTCTTCAGACTCGACGGGGTCGACCGGGCGGGTGCCGACGGGATCACCAGCCTGGGCTACGACGACACCCCAGCGGTCCGGCTGATGGTGTCCGGCTGGTCCGCCCTGGTCGAGTCGGTGGTGCTGGGTTGGACCGAGGACGCGCACGGAATGGGCAAGGAGGAACTGCTCGATGCGCTCGCCGGTTCACTGTTCGGGACGCTCGACTCTGCCGGCTGACCGCGACCCGCCTCCTTCAGCGCCTCAGTGAGTCAGGCACCTCGACGATTGAAGATGCTGACGCCACCCGGCCCCACCAGCAAGCCGACGATGATCAGGATGATTCCGAGGATGATCCCGCCCTGGATCAGGGTGACGATGCCCCAGATCACCAAGATCACCGCAATGATCCACAGTATGAAGCTCATGTGTTGTTCCCTCCGGTCGTTGATCGGACAACATCCCTATTTCCAGACGAGACCGCTCTCAAACCCTTCGTGACCGTCTCGTGACCTGACGCCGAGGCGGCTGGGTCGTCCCAGCACTCGGCAGATGTAGGCGCTGCTGCGCGCTGTCCCTAGGCTGGGCGTCATGAAGGCCTTGCTGCTGGAGAACATCCACCCGTCCGCGACGGAGGTGTTCGGCCACCACGGAATCGAGGTCGACGCCCGTACGGGCGCGATGTCGGAGGACGAGCTGATCGAGGCGCTGCCCGGCTTCGGGCTGCTCGGGATCCGGTCCAACACCAAGCTGACCGACAGGGTGCTCGAGTCGGCGTCCGACCTGCTCGCCGCTGGTGCGTTCTGCATCGGTACCAACCAGATCGACCTGTCGGCTGCCGTGGGTCGTGGCATCGCTGCGTTCAACGCGCCGTACTCCAACACGCGAAGTGTGGTGGAACTGGTGATCGGGGAGATCATCGCACTCGCCCGTCGGCTGCCCGAGAAGACCCAGCGGATGCATGACGGGGTGTGGGACAAGTCCGCCCAGGGAAGCCACGAGATCCGCGGCCGGGTGCTGGGCATCGTGGGCTACGGCAACATCGGGTCGCAGCTCTCGGTGGTCGCCGAGGCGGTCGGGCTGCGGGTCATCTACTTCGATACCACGGACCGGCTGGCGCACGGCAACGCCCAGCGGGTCGCCACACTCGATGACCTGCTCGGACAGGCCGACGTGGTGACCCTGCATGTCGACGGTCGGCCCGGCAACGCCGGTCTGTTCGGTGCCGAGCAGTTCAAGAAGATGAAGCCGCGTTCGATGTTCATCAACGCCTCGCGCGGCATGGTCGTCGACGACGTGGCACTGCGCGACCACATCTTGTCCGGACACATCGCTGGCGCTGCCCTGGACGTGTTCCCGGTCGAGCCGAAGCGACAGGGTGAGGCCTTCGAGTCCGCGCTCCGCGGCCTGGACAACGTGATCCTCACCCCGCACGTCGGTGGCTCCACCCAGGAGGCGCAGGAGGAGATCGGCCGGTTCGTCAGCGGCAAGCTCTCGGCCTTCCTGGAGCAGGGCAACACCGCGCTGTCGGTGAACCTGCCAGAACTCCAGCCACCCGCACTCGACGGCTCGTTCCGGATCGCACACCTGCACGTCAACGTGCCCGGGGTGCTGGCGGAGATCAACCGGATCCTGCTGGAGCAGCGGGCGAACGTCGTCGCCCAGAACCTCTCCACCCTCGGCGAGCAGGGGTACGTCGTCACCGACGTCGAGCGCGAGCTGTCGACCGTCGCGCTCGACCAGCTCGGTGCCATGCCGCAGACGATCTGGCTGCGAACCCACCACTAGGGCGCCCTGCTCGACCAGCGGCGGGGCGGGCACAATGGCCCCGTTGTGCGTATCGACTTTCCCCCAGACCTCCCGGTCTCCCAGCGCCGGGACGACATCGCCGCGGCGATCCGTGACCACCAGGTCGTCATCGTCGCGGGTGAGACCGGGTCGGGGAAGACCACCCAGCTGCCGAAGATCTGCCTGGAGCTCGGCCGCGGCCCCGGCGGCCCGGGAGGTCGGCTGATCGGGCACACCCAGCCACGTCGGATCGCCGCCCGCAGCGTCGCCGAGCGCATCGCCGAAGAGCTCGGCACCTCCCTGGGTGACACCGTCGGCTACCAGGTGCGGTTCACCGACAAGACCTCGCCGGCCAGCCGGGTCAAGCTGATGACCGACGGCATCCTTCTCGCCGAGCTGCAGCACGACCGGACGCTGGAGCGGTACGACACCCTGATCATCGACGAGGCCCACGAGCGAAGCCTGAACATCGACTTCATCCTCGGCTACGTGCACCAGCTACTACCTCGACGACCGGACCTGAAGGTGATCATCACCTCCGCGACGATCGACCCGCAGCGGTTCTCCCGGCACTTCGGCGACGCGCCGATCATCGAGGTCTCAGGTCGCACCTACCCGGTCGAAGTCCGCTACCGACCGCTGGTCGAGGAGGCGTACGACGATCCGGAGCTCGATGCCGAGGGTGAGTCCTTGGTGCGCGACCAGACCGAGGCGATCGTGGAGGCGGTCCGCGAGCTCGGCCGGGAAGGGTCGGGAGACGTGCTGGTCTTCCTGCCCGGCGAACGCGAGATCCGTGACACCGCCGACGCGCTTGCCTCCCTGGCCGACGGGCAGGGTAGATCGGGGACCGGCTTCGACGTACTCCCGTTGTTCTCCCGGCTCTCCGCGGCCGAGCAGCACCGGGTGTTCGCCCAGCACGGCCGGCGGCGCGTCGTACTGGCCACGAACGTCGCGGAGACGTCACTGACGGTGCCCGGCATCCGCTACGTCGTGGACACCGGGCTGGCCCGGATCTCGCGCTACTCGGTGCGCACCAAGGTGCAGCGGCTGCCGATCGAGCCGGTCAGCCAGGCCTCGGCCAACCAGCGGGCCGGCCGGTGCGGGCGGGTTGCGGACGGGATCTGCATCCGGCTCTACTCCGAGGAGGACTACCTCGGCCGGACGGAGTTCACCGAACCGGAGATCCTGCGCACCAACCTGGCCAGCGTGATCTTGCAGATGACCTCCCTCGGCCTCGGCGACCCGGATCACATGGGCAGGTTCCCGTTCCTGGACCCGCCGGACGTGCGCAACGTCCGGGCCGGCATCCAGCTGCTCGAGGAGCTGGGCGCGCTGCGCAGCTCGACGTCGCCACGCGGTCGGCTCACCGGGCTCGGGCGCAGGCTGGCCCGGCTGCCGATCGACCCGAGGCTGGGCAGGATGATCCTGGAGGCCGACACGCTGGGTTGCCTCCGCGAGGTGCTAGTGGTCGCCTCGGCACTGTCCATCCAGGATCCGCGCGAACGCCCAGCCGAGCAGCAGGCGCGTGCCGACCAGATGCATGCGAGGTTCCGCGACGAGCGGTCCGACTTCGTGGCCTGGTTGAACCTGTGGTCCTACCTGCGTGAGCAGCAGCACGAGCGGACGTCCAGCAGTTTCCGCCGGATGTGTCGTGAGGAGCACCTGAACTACCTGCGGATCCGGGAGTGGCAGGAGTTCGAGTCCCAGCTGCGTCAGGTCGCCAAGCAGATCGGGTTGAAACCCGGCAAGCCGGCCGCTCACCCCCCGAAGGAACCTGACGCTTCCCCAGGCGAATTCGCGACGGGGAGTGTCGATTTACCACGTGAACGTGGTAACTCGACCCCCTTCGACGCCGACCGGATCCACCAGGCCCTGTTGAGCGGGTTGCTCTCGCACATCGGGCTCAAGGAGGTCGAGCCTGCGCGGTCGGGCGGGGGACGGCGGCCGCTGAGTGAGTACCTCGGGGCCCGGGGAGCGAAGTTCGCGATCTTCCCGGGGTCGGGGCTGTTCCGCAAGCAGCCGGACTTCGTGATGTCGGCCGAGCTGGTGGAGACCTCGCGGCTGTGGGGCCGGCAGAACGCCGCGATCGACCCGGCCTGGGCGGAGCGGCTCGGCGAGCACCTGGTTCGGCGTACCTACTCCGAGCCGCACTGGTCCAAGAAGCGGGCGGCGGTGCTGGCCTACGAGCGGGTCACGTTGTACGGCGTCCCGTTGGCCTCCGACCGGCTGGTCAACTTCGGCAAGCACGACCAGGCGCTGGCCCGCGAGCTCTTCATCCGGCACGCCCTGGTCTACGGCGAGTGGCACACCCGGCAGCCGTTCCTGGCCGAGAACCGGCGGCTGCTGGAGGAGGCCGAGGAGCTCGAGCACCGCGCCCGGCGCCGGGGGATCGTCGTCGACGAGCACACCCTGTTCGACTTCTACGACGCCCGGGTGGGCACCGAGGTGGTCAGCGGCGCGCACTTCGACACCTGGTGGAAGCAGGAGCGCCGCCAACGACCCGACCTGCTCAGCTTCGACCTCTCGATGCTGGTGCACGACGACGCGGCCGGGATCCGCGACACCGACTACCCCGACACCTGGCAGGAGGGCGCGCTCAGCCTGCCGGTGAGCTACCAGTTCGAGCCGGGCCGGGAGGAGGACGGGATCACCGTCGACCTGCCCTTGGCCTCGTTGAACCAGGTCGCCGCGGAGCCGTTCAGCTGGCAGGTGCCGGGGCTGCGCGAAGAGCTTGTCACGGCACTGATCAGGTCGCTGCCCAAGCCCCTGCGGGTCAACTTCGTGCCGGCTCCGGACTTCGCCCGCAGCTTCTTGGAGCGCGTCCCACCGGGGGAGGAGGCGCTGACCGACGCGCTGGCGCGTCACCTGCGTGCCCGCACGGGCGTGCACGTGCCGCCCGACGCGTGGGACTGGTCGAAGGTGCCGGACCACCTGCGGGCCAGGTTCCGGGTCGTCGACGCCGACGGTTCCGTGGTCGCCGAGGGTCGCGACCTCGACGTCCTCAAACGGCCGCTTCGACCGAGCTTCGACGCGGCCGTGGCACGGGTCGCCGAGGAGTCCGGGATTGCGCGCACCGGTGCGACGAGCTGGGTGTTCGGCGACATCGCGGAGTCGTTCCGGCAGGTCCGCGCCGGGCACGAGGTGCAGGGCTTCCCGGCGCTCGTGGACGAAGGTACGTCGGTCGGGGTGGTCGTCGTCGGCTCAGCCGACGAGCAGGAGGCCCGGCACCGGCTCGGCGTACGACGGATGCTGCAGCTGGTCGTCCCCAGCCCGGCGAAGCGGCTGCTAGACGCGCTGGACAACGCAGCCAAGCTCGGCCTGGCCGGGTCGCCGTACCCCAACGTCGCGGCGCTGGTCGAGGACTGCGTGCTCGCCGTGCTGGGCGACCTTGTCGACAGCACCCGCCCGGTTCGCGACGAGGCCTCGTTCGACGCAGTCACCGCCACCGCTCGCGCCGAGATCGAGGCGCGGACCCGCGACTTGTTGCTGCGCGTGATCGACGTACTGGCCCGGTGGCGCACCACCCACAAGGGGCTCACCGGGCGCGTCGAGGTCCAGCAGCTCCCGGCGATGAGCGACCTCGGCGCACAGCTCGAGCGGCTCGTCCACCCGGGGTTCGTGTCCGACGCGGGCGGCATCGCGCTGGCCGGCTACCCGCGCTACCTCGGCGCGATGGACGAGCGCATCAACCGACTCGGCGGCCCGGCCTCGGACCTGGCCCGCGACCGGCAGCTGATGGACCAGGTCACCGACCTGCAACACGCCTGGCAGCACCGGGTCGATGCCCTTCCCCCAGGTCGGCCACCGGGCAGGAGGTTGCGCGAGGTGCGCTGGATGCTGGAGGAGTACCGGGTCAGCCTGTGGGCGCAGCGGCTCGGCACCGCACAACCGGTCTCCGGCAGCAGGATCCGCAAGGCACTGGGCTGAACGGTGGCGGGGGCGTGAACGCCACAGTTGTGCCGTTGCTCCGGTGTTGCGGGTGATCTGGACGTCCTAGCCACACAACCGTGGACAACGACGCCCGGCCGGGGGCACCGCCCTCTCAGATCGGGTGGAACGCCCGGGCCGCCTCGACCACCCGGTAGATTCATGGTCCGGTCCATCGCCGCGCCCTCGCGTCGTACGTCGGCGTCGGCTTCGGCTTCGCGCAGGATGATCAGCCGGTCCAGGCTCACCTCGCTCGAGCGGCGTTGCCGGTCGAGGCGCCGGTGCCGACGTCCATCCAGCGC
>JBBSVL010000085.1:0-9189 GCA_038233595.1 Propionibacteriales bacterium
CCGAGAGCACCGAGCTGACCCCGACGCTGAAGCTCAGGCGTCGCGTAGTGCACGACAAGTACGCCGCGGAGATCGCCGCGCTCTACGCCTGAGCGGTCACGTGGATCTAGCCTGGACCCTGTGGGGCAGCGGCTGGGCGACTTCGACCTCCAGGCCCACCGTGGCGGCGCCGGACTGACGGTCGAGAACACCCTCGCTGCCTTCCGTGCCGCGCTGCGGATCGGCGTGACCACGCTCGAGTGCGATGTGAGCATCAGCGCCGACGGGGTGCCGATGGTGACCCACGACCGGGTGGTCAGCGCCGCGAAGTTCCGCAACACCGAGCCCGCCACGCCCGGCGACCCGAGCTTTCCCTACGTCGGCGGGTTCGTCAGCCGGCTCACCCGGGCCCAGCTCAAGACGCTCGACGGGGGTTCCCTCACCCTGCCGGACCTGCCCGGCCAGCGGGCCGTGCCCGGTGAGCCGATGCCGGCCTTCGAGGAGCTGCTTGCCCTGGTAGCGGAGGTTGCGGACGTGCGCGTCAACGTCGAGACGAAGTTCGACGTGGTCCATCCTGACGAGACGGCGCCCCGGGAGTGGTTCGCGGAGCGGACGGTCGCCGCGATCCGGAAGGCGCGGCTTGTCGACCGGGTCAGCGTGCAGAGCTTCGACTGGCAGGTGCTGAAGCTGGTCGGCCGGATCGAGCCGCGGCTGGCACGCTACGCCCTGACCGGACCGAAGTACCTCGAGGTCGGCGAGCCGGGCCCCTCGGACTGGCTCGGCGGGCTCGACATCGACGACTTCGATGGCGACCTGGTCAAGGCCGTGGCCGCGCTCGGGTTCACGGCCGTCTCACCGATTCACGGTATGCCGTACGGGTCCGGTGTGGACGACCCGTCGTACCAGCCGTTCGTGACCGCTTCACTCGTCGACGAAGCCCACGCCAACGACATCCTGGTGGTCCCCTACACGGTCGACGACCCGGCCACCATGGTCGCGCTGGTGGACCTGGGGGTGGACGGCTTCATCACCAACTACCCCGACCGCGCCCGCTCAGTGCTTGCTGCCAAGGGCGTGCCGCTTCCGGCGCCGATCCGCTGACCGGTCAGCGCAGCGACGGTGGTCCCGGCCGCCCGGCGGTCACGGGGCCGTGCAGAATCGGGTCCATGACCCTCCCGACGCTGGGCACCCTGGCCTCGCTCCCGGCCACCGACCATCCCGAGCTGCTCGCGCCACCTGTCGCCGAGGCGGTCGCCGGCTGGGACTACGCCGACCGGCTCGCGGTCGTCGAGATCGACCCCTCGCTGGCCGACACGGCGGCGTGCAGCGCGGCGTACGACCTGCCGCTGGCCTCGGGCGCCAACTGTGTCGTGGTGATGGGCAGGCGTGCAGGCGAGGAGCGGGTCGCCGCCTGTGTTGTCCGCGCTGACACCCGAGCCGACGTGAACAACACTGTCAAGCGGCTGCTCGACGTCCGCAAGGCCTCCTTCCACGCTCACGACCGCGCGGTCGAGGAGACCGGCATGGAGTACGGCGGGATCACCCCGATCGGGCTACCTCAGGGGTGGCGCCTCCTCGTCGACGCCTCGTGCCTGGACATCGACGTGGCCGTGATCGGCAGTGGGCTGCGCAGGTCCAAGCTGCTGATCCCGGGTGCCGACCTGGCCCGGCTGGACGGTGCTGAGGTGGTCGAGGGCCTGGCCCACTGAGGCCCGGCAATATCGAGTGGCTCGCGGGGCACATGATCCGTAGCGTGAGTGGGTGCGCAAACTCCCGCTCGATGATCCCGGCACGGCCGACCACCGGTCCCCGGGCCGGCTGCTGTGGTGGATGGCGCGCGGCCAGTGGCACACCATCCTCGGCGGGATGGCATTCGCGATCGTCTGGATGTGCTGCTCGGCGGTGATGCCGGCGGTGATCGGCAAGGCGATCGACGCCGGTGTCGCAGGCAAGGACCCCGGCGCCCTGGTCAAGTGGGCGGCGGTGCTGCTCGGCATCGGGTTGCTCGCTGCGGGCGCGGGCATCGCCCGACACCGGTTCGCGGTGACCAACTGGCTGACCGCCGCCTACCGCACCGTGCAGATCGTCGCCCGGCACGCGACCCACCTCGGCGCGACCCTGTCGAAGAAGGTGGCCACCGGCGAGGTCGTCTCCATCGGCACCAACGACCTGGCCCACATGGGCAATGTGATGGACGTCAGCGCGCGGGCGGCAGGCGCCGTCGTGTCGTTCGTCGTGGTCGCGGTGATCCTGCTTCAGACCTCGGTCGTCCTTGGCCTGGCCGTGCTGGTCGGCGTCCCCGTGATGCTGCTCGCCATCGGTCCGCTGCTCAAGCCGCTGCAGCGCCGCAACCTCGAGCAGCGCGAGATGATGGGCCACCTGGCCAACCTCGCCACCGACATCGTCAGCGGGCTGAGGGTGCTCCGAGGCGTCGGTGGCGAGCGGGTCTTCCACAGCCGCTACGCGGTGGAGTCCCAGCGGGTACGACGCGCCGGGGTCGGCGTCGCCAGGCTGCAGTCGGTGCTCGACGCGCTGCAGGTGCTGTTGCCCGGCATCTTTGTGGTGTTCGTGGTGTGGCTGGGCGCCCGCTTCGCGGTGCAGGGCCGGATCACTCCCGGCGAGCTGGTCGCGTTCTACGGCTACGCGGCGTTCCTGATGATGCCGCTGCGAACCGCGACCGAGTTCGCCAACAAGGCGATCCGGGCCTACGTCGCTGCGGGCCGGATCGTCCGGGTGCTCGCGCTCGAGCCGGAGATCGACGACCCGCTCACTGCGGCGCAGGCGCCCGGTGTCGACGCCGTGCTGCACGACGTGGCCTCCGGGATCCGGGTCACGCCCGGTCTGCTCACCGCGGTCGTCAGTGAACCTCCCGAGCATGCCGCTCTGATCGCGGATCGGCTCGGCCGGTTCCGCGACGGCGACGTCAGGTGGGGTGAGGTAGCGCTGTCCGACCTGCCCCGGGACGTCGTACGGCGCCGGATCGTGGTGTCCGACACCGGCGCGATGCTGTTCGCCGGACGGCTCGCCGACCAGGTCGACGTCCGCGGCCTGGGCCCCGAAGGGCTCGCGCACGCGCTGGACACGGCGTCGGCGCACGACGTCCTCGAGTCGCTCCCGGACGGACTCGACACCGAGGTGGCCGAGAAGGGCCGGTCGTTCTCCGGCGGCCAGCGTCAGCGACTGGTGCTCGCCCGCGCCGTCGCGGCCGATCCCGAGGTGCTGGTGATGGTCGAGCCCACCTCCGCAGTCGACGCGCACACCGAGGCCCGGATCGCGGCGCGGCTGCGCGAGGCACGCGCGGGCCGCACCACGATCGTGACCACGTCCAGCCCGCTGCTGCTGGACCGGGTCGACCGGGTGTGCTTCGTGCTCGACGGCCGGCTGGCCGCCGAGGGCAGCCACGACGAGCTGCTCGCCACCACTCCGGCCTACCGGGCCGTGGTCACCCGTGAGGTCGACAGCGAGGGGGTGCTCCAGTGAACGAGATGCTTCCGGTCGCCGACGGCGCCCACGTGCGGCGGTACGTCGTCGGGCTGTTCCGCAGACACCCGCGAGAGATGGGCATGACCCTCGGCCTGCAGCTGCTGGCTGCGGTCGCCGGCCTGGCCGGCCCCCGCCTGCTCGGCGAGCTGGTGCAGTCGGTCCAGCAAGGCACCACGACGTCCCACGTGGACAACGTGGTGCTGGTGCTCGCGGTCTTCCTGGTGGCCCAGACCCTGCTCACCCGACAAGGCCGGTTCCTCTCCGCCAGTCTGGGTGAGAAGGTGCTGGCCGAGCTGCGGGAGGACTTCGTGGCGAACTCTCTGGCGCTCCCGGTAGGTGTGGTCGAGCGGGCCGGATCCGGCGACCTGCTGACCCGCACCTCGCGCGACATCGAGCAGCTCGGGTACTCGGTGCGCTGGGCACTGCCCGAGTGGACGATCGCGCTGCTCACCACGGTCGTCACGGTGGTCGGCGCGGCCCTGGTCGGCTGGTGGGTGCTGCTGCCGATCGTGCTCGGGATGCCGATCCTGCTGGTCGGGCTGCGCTGGTACCTCGCCCGGGCCCAGGCCGGCTACCTGCGGGAGAGTGCGTCGTACTCGGTGATCAACGCCTCACTGACCGAGACGGTGGAAGGTGCTCGCACGGTGGAGGCGCTCGGGCTGGGCCGCCAGCGGATCGACCGGATCGACGCCGACATCGCCGAGTCCTTCGCCGCCGAGCGCTACACGCTGGGGCTGCGCACCCGCTTCTTCCCGACCGTCGAGGTCGCCTATCTGATTCCCACCGTGGCGACCCTGCTCTTCGGCGGCTGGTTGTACCTGCACGGCCAGGTCAGCCTCGGCGCGGTGACGGCAGCGACGCTGTACGTACAGATGCTGGTGGACCCGCTCGACCGCGTGGTCTCGATCCTCGACGAGCTCCAGGTCGGTGCGGCTTCACTGGCCCGGCTGCTCGGGGTGGCCGAGGTGCCCGACGACCGGTTGGTGACGGGCGCGCAGCCGCTGGACGAGCGGCTCGAAGCGGACGGCGTGCGGTTCGCCTACGTCGAGGGCCGCGACGTGCTGCACGGTGTCGACCTGAACATCGGCGTGGGCGAGCGTATCGCCATGGTCGGTCCGTCCGGTGCCGGCAAGTCCACCCTGGGCCGGCTGCTGGCCGGGATCCACCCGCCGCGCACGGGCTCGGTGACCGTCGGCGGGGTGGGGCTGACCGAGCTGCTGCTCACCGACCTGCGCGGACACGTCGCGCTGGTCACCCAGGAGCACCACGTGTTCGTGGGATCGGTGCGCGACAACCTCGCTCTGGCCGTGGACGAGACCGCCACCGACGAGGCGCTTCTCGGCGCCCTGGCCTCGGTCGACGCCCGCGACTGGGTGGTCGCACTGCCCGAGGGGCTGGACACCGTCGTCGGTGCCGGAGGTCTCGACCTGACGCCACCGCAGGCCCAGCAGCTCGCGCTGGCGCGGCTGGTGCTGGCCGACCCGCACACCCTGGTGCTCGACGAGGCAACCTCCCTGATCGACCCCCGTGCCGCCCGACACCTCGAGCGTTCCCTGGCCGGCGTACTCCACGGGCGCACCGTGATCGCGATCGCGCACCGGCTCTTCTCCGCCCACGACGCCGACCGGGTAGCCGTGGTCGAGGACGGCCGGATCAGCGAGCTCGGCTCCCACGAGGAGCTGGTCGCCGCGGGCGGCTCCTACGCCGACCTGTGGGCGTCCTGGCACCAGTGAACGGGGGGCGATTTCCCACGGTCTGAAGGTTTTTCGACGCTTCCCTACGCGAATTCACGACGGGGAGCGTCGAAAAACCTTCAGACCGTGGGAAATCGACCTCAGTACACCCCGGAGATCGCGATCCCCGACCGCGTCCTGTAGGCCTTGTTGATCGAGATCAGTACGGCGGTGAGCGGCTCGAGCTGGCGGGCCAGGCGGAGCTTGCCGGCCTTGATCCCGGGGCGCCCGGTGACCGTGGCGGCCAGTGACACGACCAGCTCGACGGCCTCGGTCTCGTCACCGCAGACCAGGACATCCTCGTGGGAGAGGTACTCCTCCTGGCTCCACAGGTTCACCGCGGACACGTGGTGGAACGCCCCGACCACCTGCGCGGAGGGCACCAACGCCGCGGCGGACTCCGCGGCCGAGCGTTCGACGTCCAGCCCGTAGGGGCCCTGCTTGTCGAAGCCGAGCGGGTTCACGCAGCTGACCACCACCTTGCCGGCCAGCCCGTCGGCGAGCGAGGCCACCAGTTCGTCGTGGCCGTCGTACGGCACCGCGAGCAGCACGATCCCGGCGTCGGTGAGGGCGTCGGCGTTGGCGGCACCCGAGACTTGGCCGGTGATGCCTCGGTCCCGGATCTCGGTGGCGGTCGCCGCGGCGCGGTCGGCGGCGCGGGAGCCGATCACCACGTCGTTCCCGTGCCGGGCGAAGCGGTAGGCCAGCCCCCTGCCCTGGGGGCCAGTGCCGCCGATCACCGCAATGGTGTGACGTGAGTCGTTCAACTGATCTCTCCTCGTGGGCGACAGTCGCTGCGGACCGTGACATCGATACTGTCAACCTGTTCACCCGCGCGGCCCAACCTAGCTGTCCGGTCGTCGGGGCCGCTCCCCCAGCCCGTCAGAAGGAACTCGATGAAGCTCTCCCAGATGCTGATGTACTCCGGCAACCCCCGCGACGCGGCCGACCAGGTGTCGGCGCTGGAGAAGGCCGGGCTGGACACTGTCTGGGTGGCAGAGGCCTACGGCTTCGACTCCCCCACGCTGATGGGCTACCTTGCCGCCAAGACCGAGACGATCGAGATCGCCGCAGCCATCCTGAACGTGTACTCGCGCACACCGGGCGCCATCGCGCAGACCGCCGCCGGCCTGGACAACGTCTCGGGTGGCCGGGCGATCCTGGGCCTCGGCGCCTCCGGGCCGCAGGTGATCGAGGGCTGGCACGGACTGCCGTACGACAAGCCGCTGACCCGCACCAAGGAGGTCATCGAGGTGGTTCGGATGGCGCTGCGCCGGGAGAAGCTCGAGTACGACGGGAAGACGATCACCCTCCCCCTGCCCGCCGACCAGGGCACCGGCCTCGGGAAGCCGCTGAAGATGCTGACCACCCCGGAGCGTGCGGAGGTGCCGATCTACGTGGCCGCCCTGGGGGCGAAGAGCGTCGAGAGCGCCGCCACGATCGCCGACGGCTGGCTGCCGTTCCTCTTCGTGCCCGAGCTCCACGACAAGGTCTGGGGCGACGCGCTCCGGGCCGGGGCTGCCAAGCGGAGCACCGACCTGAAGCCGCTGGAGGTCTCGGCGGGCGGCATGGTGGCCGTGGGTGAGGACGTCAAGGCGATGCTGGACTTCGTCCGGCCGATGGCCGCCCTCTACATCGGCGGGATGGGCGCCCGCGGCAAGAACTTCTACAACGACCTGGCCTGCCGGTACGGCTTCGAGGACGCCGCGAAGAAGATCCAGGACCTCTACCTCGACGGCAAGAAGAAGGAGGCGGAGGCCGAGGTGCCGACGGAGCTGCTCGAGCTGGCCAACCTGGTCGGCCCCGCGTCGTACGTCAAGGAACGGATCGCTGCGTTCGCCGAGGCCGGCGTCACCAACCTGCAGATCACCCCGGCCGCCGACGACGCTCCCGCCCTGGTCGCCCAGCTCAAGGAATGGGTGTCCTGAGCGAAGCAGGGCACCTCACAGGGACAGCACCCGCTGGTCCCAGCGGCGACGCAGCCACCGGTCGTGGCTGGCCACCACGACCGTTCCCGTCGAGTGCTGCAGCGCGTCCTCGAGCTCCTCGGCCAGGCTCAGCGAGATGTGGTTGGTCGGCTCGTCCAGGAGCAGCAGGTCGGGCCGGCGGCCGACCAGGATGGCCAGCCCGAGCCGGCGTTGCTGGCCGACGCTGAGCACGCTCACGGGTCGGGAGTGGTCGCGTGGGTGCAGCAGGCCGAGGTCCGCGAGAGCCACCCGCCCGTCGGTCGCCGCGGCGAAGATCTCCAGCGGTGTCCGGTCCGGGCGGGCGAACCTGACGTCCTGCGGAAGGTGGCCGATCCTGCGGGCAGAGACCGAGGCCGTGCCGGACGTCGGATCGAGCCGGCCCGCGAGCACCGCGAGCAGGGTCGACTTGCCGGACCCGTTCGCACCGGTGACCAGCATGCGTTCGCCGGCGGCTAGGTCCAGCCGCGGCACCCGCACCCGGCCGGCGACGACGAGGTCGCTGACCTGCACGACCACGCCGGCGGGACCGCCGCGCGCCAGGGTCCCGCGGAAGCTGAGCTCCTTCGGCGGCTTCGGGATGCGGTCACGTTCGAGCACCTGGACGCGTCTCTCCGCGTCCTTGACCCTGCGACTCACGCTGCGCGCGACGTTGCCGGCCTTGAACTGGTAGATGGACTTGTCGTTGTCGCGAGGAGCCCGGTTGTGCGCAACCTGGCGTGCCGTCGTCGCAGCCGCAGTCCGCAGCTCGTCGAGCTCGTCCTGCTGGGCGAGGAACGCCGCCTCCCAGCGCCGACGCGAGGCCCGCTTGGCCGACAGGTAGTCGGTGTAGCCGCCGGCGTACCGGTTGCCGCCGCTCCCGTCGACCCCGAAGTGCATCGGGTCGAGGTCGACGACCACGGCACACACGCGGTCCAGGAACGCCCGGTCGTGGCTGGCCACCACCACCACACCGGGAAGGCCGAGGAGGAGCTCCTCAAGGAACGCGACCGCCTGGTCGTCGAGATGGTTGGTCGGCTCGTCGAGGAGCACGCACTCCGGACGCCGGGGGAGCATCGCCGCCAGACCCAGCCGGGTGCGTTCTCCCCCCGACATCGTCGCCACCGGCCGGTCCGGGCCCAGGCTGTCCAGCCCCAGCCGGGCTGCGGCAAGCTGCGCGCGACGGTCTGCGTCCCAGGCGTCGTGCCGCTCAGCCCAGGCGAGCACGGCGGCGTACTCGTCCATCGCCGGACCCTCGCCGAGATCCTGGGCGAGGCTCTCGATCCGGGCCACCGCGTCGTGCAGCGGCGCGAGCGCCCGGGCGAGCACGTCGCCGACGGTGGCGCCGGTCCGGAAGGCCGGCTCCTGGTCGAGGTGGACCAGGTCGGCGGGCCGGTGCACCGCGCCCGAGTCGGGCCGCTCGGCACCGGCGAGGAGCCGGACCAGCGTGGACTTGCCCACGCCGTTCTCACCGACCAGACCGAGCGGCTCGGCCGGGTTGGCGACCAGGTCGGTGCCGTGCAGGACGACCCGGTCGCCGTAGGACTTGGTGAGGTCGCGGGCCACCAGCGCCGCGAGACCCGAGGAGTTCGTGGAAGACATGAGAGGAGCCGTTCGGCAGACGCGGACATCCGCCGGGCAGCGTGGCCTCGGGCGCGGATGAGTGCAGGCGTCAGCGCTTCATGGTCCGCCCAGTCTCCGCGGCCTACGACGGGCACGCAACCGGTTAACCAGTCAGCGTGGAGTTCGGCGTTCAGTTGCGCGAAAAGCCCCGTTGAGATGCGGGAAGTACCCGGTCCAGATGCGGGAAAGGTTCGCGTTCCTCGGGCACTTCACACATCTCGTTGGTACTTCTGGCACATCTCGAGGGTGCATTTGGCACAACTCAACGGGTCAGGGTGACCGGGAGCGACTCGACGCCGTACACGATGCTCTGGGTGCGGTACTCCAGGTCTTCGGGAGGCACCGCCAGCTGCAGGCCGGGGAAGCGGCGGGCCAGGGCCGGGAAGGCGAGCCGGAGCTCCAGCCGGGCCAGCTCGGCTCCGACGCAC
>JBBSVL010000086.1:0-9184 GCA_038233595.1 Propionibacteriales bacterium
CTTACGGATGTTGACCGCCGAGAACCCACGTGAGATGCCCTCGAGCACCACGTGCAGCCGGTGCCCCTCGGGCAGCATCGCGTCGACGAACGGCTGGCTCAGGTCGATCCGCCGACCGCTGGACTTCAGCATCCGTTCGACCAGCTCCCACACCTGTGTGGGCGTCAGGATGGTGGTGGTCAGCTCGTGGCGTCCGGCCCTGGCAACAAAGACCCGTTCGGGAGAGTTGACCCACACCTCCTCGACCTCCGGGTCGTCGAGATAGCGCTGAAGCGGCCCGAAGCCGGACACTCGGGCGACCAGCTCGCCGACGACACCGCTGGCATCGGCCACCGGCGCGACGATGCCGGTCAGGCTGCGCTCGTCGTGGTCGCGGACCACCGACTCGGCGATGCGGCGCACGCGGGCGGCATCGCGCTGCGGATCCACACCGTCGCGTCGTACGGCGTCACGGACCTGTTCGTCCAGGTCGTTGACCAGGTCGTCGTGCATGCCCGCCTCGCGGGCCAGCTGTTGGCTGCTCACATGATCACATCCCGAGTGACTCGAGACCTTGATACCCCGCTTCGGCGCCCACTCAAACCGGCATTGCCGAATCTGTGGACAGTGGTGCAGGTGAGAACCCTGGTTAGGTGTCGATGAACGCCTTGGTCGCGGGATAGTAGCTTCAGCCCAGCGCCATTCACTGAATGTGAACTGTCCCTTCACTTTGTTTCACTAGACCTGACGTATTTCGAGGCAACAGAATGGCCCTGTCGGCACGGGCGTCCGTGACTGCCGGCACCGGTCGGAGGGCCGAAGTGCACGGGACTGGTTGGTGGCGGGAGGTGGTCGAGAGGCGCGCGCGCAAGTTCAAGGACCCCGTGGCCGTGTTGGTGCACAGCCTCTTGCTGCTCACCAACATGGTCCAGTACGCCGTCGTGCCACTGTTGCCCACGCTCCAGCACGATTTCCGACTCTCCGCAGCGACCCTCTCCTTGCTGCTGGCACTGCCCAGCCTGACCATGATCGTGGCCGCGATCCCCGCCGGATGGCTGTGTGACCGTCTCGGGGCAAGGCAGCTGACCTATGCCGCAGCCGTGGTACTGACGCTCTCCTGTGTCCTGCAGGCGTTGCCCGGTCTGATCTTCTTCGCCCTCGGAAGGTTCTTCTACGGCGTGGCGATGACGGCCGTCTGGACCAGCGGACCGGCGTGGCTGAGCGAGTCCCGAAAGGGGTCGAGCGGACGGGTGGGCGCAGTCGTGACCAGCGGGGCGGTCGGCGCGATCGCCGGGCCGCTGCTCGGTGGCGCACTCGCCGACCACTTCGGCCTGGGTGTGCCGTTCGCGGCGTTCGCCGTGGTCAGCATGGGACTCACGCTCCCGCTCATCCTCACCAAGCCGAAGGCTGCGGTCTCGCGACGACGGATCTCCACGAGGTGGACCGCAGTAGCCGCGCAGGTCCCCAACAGTCCCGAGCTGCGGGCCGCCCTGGCAGCCATGGTTGCGGTCGGAGGTGTGGCGGGGGCCGTTGCCTTGCTGGCGCCGCTGCAGCTGAGCCGGGCGGGAGTGTCCACCTCCACGATCGGTCTGGTGTTCGCGGCCAGCGGCCTGGTCTATGTCCTGGCCAGTGCCGCGGTGTCGATGGCCCGCCCCGCGAGTGTGGGGAGCGTCGCCGTGGTCCTCGGTTGCCTGGTGATGGCGGTGAGCGTTGCGCCCGCAGGTTTCACGACCAGCAGCGCTGTCCTGGTGACCTGCCTACTGGTCTTCACTGTCCCCCGTGCCCAGCTGAACACGGTCGGCTACCGGCTGGCCGCGTCGTCTGATGCCGCGCGCGTCGGCAACCTTGGGGCCGTGGTCGGCCTGCTGAACCTGGTGTGGGCGACCAGCATGTCGGTCGGTCCGATCGCCGCCGCGTGGCTGGCGTCCGGCTTCGGCATCGGGCCGGCGTTCCTGGCCACGGCCATCTGGGCTGCCGGAGTGGGGATCCTGCTCGCGGCCGTCATCCGACTGCGACGTGGCCCCACGGCGGAGGCGGGCGTCTACCACCTCCCTACGAGGCGGACCGGAAGGGCAGCGTGACGCCACCGCGGCCGGCAAAACACCCAGCACAAGTTTGGTCGGATGCGGGGACGGGAAGCCTCCTGTTGGTCCGCCGTGTCTCGGGAGCGGCGGATTCTCCTCTCCCAGACATTGCTCAGCTTGTGAAAAGGTCCCCGCGCTCCTCGACCCGCTCGAGCACCTCCTCGTAACGCAGCTGCTCCAGCTCGAGCGGGTCCTCCGCGCCGGCCTCGATCTCCGCCCAGGTGCGCGGAGCAGCCACCATCGGCTTGTCGCGTCCGCGCAAGGAGTACGGCGTGACGGTGGTCTTCGCCGCCGCGTTCTGCGACCAGTCGAAGAACACCTTGCCTGCGCGCCGCGACTTGGTCATCTGCGACAACAGCAGCTTCGGGTGGTCGGCCTCGAGCTCCTCGGCGATCGAGTGCGCCCAGTCCCGCACCTCGTCGGAGCTCTTGCTGCCCGGAAGGTCGGCGTACAGGTGCAGCCCCTTGCTGCCGCTGGTCACCGGCAGGCAGTCGAGCTCCTGCTTCGCCAGCCGGTCGCGCACCAGCAGCGCCACCTCGGCACACTCAGACAACCCGGCCCCGTCGCCCGGGTCGAGGTCGATCACCAGCCGGTCCGGGTTCCTCGGCTGGCCGTTGCGACCCACCTTCCACTGGTGCACGTGCAGCTCCAGCGACGCGAGGTTCACCAGGTAGGTCAGTGCGGCCAGACCGTCGATGACCGGGAAGTGCAGCTCGTCTCCATTGCGGGAGGCGCCCCGCGAGCCGGTGGTCGGCACCTTGGCGATCCGCAACCAGCTCGGCGCGCCGGCCGGAGCGTTCTTCTCGAAGAACGAGGTCTGCGCTGTGCCGTTGGGCCACCGGATCCGGGTGACGGCCCGGTCGGCCACGTGCGGCAGCAGCACCGGCGCGACCTGGGCGTAGTAGTTGAGCACCTCGCCCTTGGTGGTGCCGGTCTGCGGGTAGAGCACCTTGTCCAGGTTGGACAGCTTCAGCGTGTGACCGTCAACCTCGACAAGGGTGCTCACCGGGACATCCTCACAGGTTTCGAGATGCTCGTTCCTCGCTCCTCAACCACCGTCGGCTCGCAAGTCGTCGGGCGTCTGGTCGGGACGCACCCCGCGGTAAGCCGGCTGGCGCAGCCGACCCTCGTCGGTGACCTGGAGATAGGCGACGTCGACGACGAGCTCCGGCTCGACCCAGACGGTGCCCACGGCATCCGGACGGGGTACGTCGAGGAACGGGCTGGTCGCGCGCGCCAGCGGCACCAGCAGCTCCGTCAGCATCTGGGCTGCCCGGCCCGCGATGCCACTGCCGACACGACCCCGGTAGGCGAGCCCTTCGGCGGTGGGCTGCCCCAGCAGCACTGCACCCAGCCGGTGGTCGCTACCGACCTCGTGCCGGTAGCCACCCACCACGAAGGAGCCGGTCGGCCGGATCGGGAACTTCAGCCAGTCCCGGCTGCGACGGCCCCAGGCATAGCGTGCAGAGACCCGCTTGGACATGATGCCCTCGAGGCCCTGCTGCTCCGCGGCAGCGAGCAGCGCCGGCCCGTCGTCGTACGTCGCGGGGACCTGCCAGGAGACGTCGTCCAGCCCTATCGCCTCGAGCAGCTCGCGTCGCCGCGACCAGGGAAGGGCGGAGAGGTCACGGCCGTCGAGGCGCAGCAGGTCGAACGCGAGCAGTGTCACCGGGTTCGCCGCGGCGAGCCGAGCCGCCTTGCGGGCATCCGTGACGTGGATCCGGTCGGCCAGCCCACCGAGCGTCGGGACGCCGGCACCGAGGGCGACGATCTCACCGTCGAGGAGCAGGTCACCGGCGACGGCGACGAGGTCCCGCAGCTCCGGGAACGCCGGACCGAGGTCGCGGCCGCTGCGCGACCACACGTGTACGACGGCCGCGTCCGTGCTGCTGACCTCCACGAGCGCCCGGATGCCGTCCCACTTGATCTCGTGCACCCAGCCGGGCCCGGTCGGGACCTGGTCACCGCGGGTGGCGAGCATCGGCCTGCATTCAGCCGGCGTGGCAGGTGCCAACCATCTGCTCGACCAGGTGGCAGGTGTCGTGGCCACCGTTCGTGGTCACCCGGTCTGTGCCGGGGCCGCCGTTGAAGTTGTCGTTCGCGGTGCTGCCGACGAAGGTGTCGTTGCCGGCGTTGCCGGTGGCGTCCAGGTCACCCATGCCGTCGGTCCACACGAAGTTGTCGCCGGCGTCACCGATGTAGGTCAGCGGCAGGCCCTGGACGTAGAGCTTGTCCGCGCTGGAGATCTTGAATCTCACCGCCGGACTGGTCCGGAAGGAGGCCACGCCTCGCGACAGGTCGATCGCGAGCCGGGGCCAGGAGAGCCTGGTGAAGTCGACGGTCAACCTCACGGTGTCGACGCCCGGGCCACCGTCGATGACCTGGTTGGGGTTCACCGTGATGTCGTCGTTGATCTGGTCGTTGCCGGGTCCGCCCCGCATCGTGCCGGCGTAGTGGCTGTAGTCGCTGAGCAGGTCGTCGCCGAGCCCACCGTCGAGCCTGTCGAACCCGCCTTGGGTGAACAGCTGGTCGTTGCCGGGGCCGCCGTTAAGGCGGTCCCGGTCCTTGTTGGTCTTGCCCGGATAGTCGTCGCGCAGCACGTCGTCGCCGGCGCCCCCGCTCATCGTGTCCGCGCCCCCGGCGCCCTGGAAGGTGTCGTTCCCGGGACCACCGATGAAGGTGTCCCCCTTCGAGCTCCCGATGATCTCGGCACGGTCGCCGAGCCAGGTGTCGCGGCCCTCACCCGTCGCGGAGTGGGTGAGGGTGTTCACCGTGACCGGCTTCTTGGAGTAGTAGTAGGTGATCTTGTCGGGGGTACGCGTCGGGTGGCGCTTGTCGAACCCCGGGGAGAAGAAGTCATTGCCGCCGTCGCCGAACAGCACGTCCCCGTCGATCCTGATGCCCTGGGAGGTGTGCACCTTGGCGCCGAGGTCACCCTCGATCCAGTCATTGCCCGGCCCGCCATGAAGCCGGTCGGCGCCGTAGCCGCCACAGATCAGGTCGTTGCCCCCGCCGCCGTAGACGATGTCGTTTCCGTTGCCCGCGTAGATCACGTCGTTGCCCTTGGTGCCGTGGATCGTGTCGTTCCTCGGTGTGCCGACAATCGTCGCCCGCTTGCCGAAGCAGGTGGGCCTGCTCGCCGCCGAGGCGGTGGCCTGTAGTCCGGTGACCAGCCCGAACGTCGACACGAGCAGGCAGCTGGACACGAGCGCGACACGGTGCATGTGGTTCGTCTTCGTGCGACAGAGCAAGTGAACTCCCCCGAGTGGCCAGTGGTTCGCAACTATTGTAAAGCAACGACCTGCTGGCGCACGTCGGGTCCGCACGACATGCTGGTGTCATGCGAGCCATCTGGAAGGGCGCGGTGTCGTTCGGACTGGTCAGTGTGCCGGTCAAGCTGTACGCCGCCACGGAGAGCAAGGACATCTCGTTCCGTCAGGTCCATGCCAAGGACGGCGGGCGGATCAAGTACCAGCGCGTCTGCTCGATCGACGGCGAGGAGGTCCCGTACGCCGAGATCGCCAAGGGCTACGAGACCGAGGACGGCGAGATGGTCATCCTCGACGACGACGACATGGCCGACCTGCCGGTCTCCAGCAGCCGCGAGATCAGCGTGGAGAAGTTCGTGCCCTCCGACCAGATCGACGCGATGCTTTTCGAGAAGTCCTACTATCTCGAACCCGAGAAGACCGGCGCCAAGCCGTACGCCCTGCTCAGGCAGGCCCTGCACGACTCCGACCGGATGGCGCTGGTGACCGTGGCCCTGCGCCAGCGGACCTCGCTCGCCGTGCTCCGCGTGCGCGAGGAGGTGATCGTGCTGCAGACCATGATGTGGCCCGACGAGATCCGTCGTCCCGACTTCGGCGCGGTCGACACCTCCGGCGCGAAGCCAGCCGAGGTCAAGATGGCCAACATGTTGGTCGAGACACTGGCCGGCGACTTCGAGCCCGGCGACTTCGAGGACGACTACCGCAGCGCCATCGAGGACCTGGTCAGGACCAAGATCGAGGGTGGCGAGGTCAAGCGCACCCCGCAGTCGACCAAGACCTCCGGCGAGGTCGTCGACCTGCTGGCTGCACTGCAACGCAGCGTGGACGCGGCCAAGCAGTCCCGTGGTGAGGGCACGGCGAAGGACCAGCCGGCAAAGAAGAAGGCGACCGCCAAAAAGACGACGGCGAAGAAGACGGCCAAAAAGAAGGCGGAGAAGAAGGCCAGCTGACCCGGGTCAGAATCCGGGAGCGGTGAGCGCCCAGGGCCGCACTCTCTCGAGCTGGGCGGAGAGGCTCAGCAGCTGCGGCTCGCCGTCGGTGCGGCCGACCAGCTGCACGGCGACCGGCAGCCCGTCGGCGCCGACCCCGGTAGGCACGGACGCCGCCGGGTTGCCGGCGACGTTCCAGATCGCGGCGTAGGCGATCGCGGGCATCGAACGGAGCGAGGCCCGGACCGTGCCGCTGCCGTCGAGGATGCCGGTGCGCGGTGGCCGGTGCGCGATCGACGGCGTGAGCAGCACGTCGCAGCGCTCGAACACCCGGTTTGCCTTGCGGGAGACTCGTTGGGTCTCGCGAAGCGCGAACCTGACCACTCGGGGCGTCACCCAGCTGCCCAGCCGGTAGGTCTCGCGGGTACGACGCTCCAGCAGGTCGTAGTGCTCAACCCCGTCTGCCTCGGTCCGAATACCGGCGAAGAACTGCGGGACGAACGCCGCGGTCGGGTCGGGGTAGCGCGGGTCGATCTCGAACACCTCGTGCCCCAGCGACTCAAGCAGCGTCGCGGTGTCCTCGACCGCACGCACATGGCCGGCATCGGGCGTGACCCCGACGGTCACGGGACGGGTGGACCAGCCGATCCGGAGCCGGCCCGGCTCCCGGCGAGCGGCACCGACGAAGGAGCCGGTGTGACCGCCCTGGAACATGTCGGTGCCGACGTTGCCCCGGATCGCGTCGTACACCAGCGCCGAGTCGAGCACGCTGCGAGTGAGCGGGCCGACGGTGCCGAGCGCCCACCACAGGTGCTCCATCGGCGCCGCAGACACCCGGCCTCGCTGCGGTTTGAGACCGAAGAGACCGCAGCACGCCGACGGGATCCTGATCGAGCCGCCACCGTCTCCTCCCATCGCGAAGGGCACCATCCCGGCGGAGACCGCGGCGGCCGAGCCACCGCTCGAGCCACCGGGGGTGTGGGCCGGGGACCACGGGTTGTGGGTCACCCCGTGTGCCTCGGACTCGGTGTAGGGCCAGGCGCCGAACTCGGGCATCGCGGTCTTGCCGACCACGACCGCACCCGCCGCCCGGAGCCGGCGTACCACCTCGCCGTCGACAGCGGACGGGGTGCTGTTGCCCCGCCCACCGAAGGTGGTGACACAGCCGGCCACGTCGATCTCCTCCTTGATCGCCACGGGTACGCCGTGCAGCGGGCCCGGCAGCTGACCACGGGCCAACGACGCGTCCCGGTCGGCCGCCTCGGTGCGGGCGCGCTCGGTCAGCACCACGGTGAACGCCCGGAGCGCCGGATCACGCTCGCCAATGCGGGTCAGTGCCTGGTCGACAGCCTCGACGCTCGACATGGTGCCGCTGGTGGTTCGCGAGGCGAGGTCCGCGACGCCGGGGGACGGACCAGGGGTCTGGGAGGGCACATCGACAGGTTACCGAAGTGCACGGAGGTGCGATCTGCGCAGTTTGGGGAAACGTGTTCCCAGAAGTCGACCAGAGGGAGGGCACGATGTCCGGAGTCGAGACCGGCACCGTCAAGACCGACGTACCCGCGCGGATGGACCGGCTGCCATGGGCGCGGTGGCACTGGCTGATCGTGGTGGGTCTGGGCACGGTCTGGATCCTCGACGGCCTCCAGGTGACGATCGTCGGTTCGATGTCCGACGCGCTCAAGCCATCAAGCACTGGACTCGGGCTGAACAGCAGCGACATCGGTCTCGCGGGCGCGGTGTACGTCGCCGGCGCCTGTGTCGGGGCACTGTTCTTCGGTCAGCTCACCGACAAGTTCGGCCGCAAGAAGCTGTTCATGGTGACCCTGGGCGTCTACACCGTCGGCACCGTGCTGACTGCGTTCTCGCTGAACCCGATGTGGTACTTCGTGTGCCGTTTCATCACCGGTACCGGTATCGGCGGCGAGTACGCCGCGATCAACTCGGCGATCGACGAGCTGATCCCCGCGAAGTACCGTGGCCGGGTCGATGTAGCGATCAACGGGTCCTTCTGGGTCGGTGCTGCCGCGGGGTCGCTGCTGACCATCCCGTTGCTCGACCCGAGCATCGTGCCTGCCGGGCTCGGCTGGCGGCTGGCCTTCGGCCTCGGCGCGATCCTCGCGGTCGGGATCCTGTTCGTGCGGCGTGCGGTGCCGGAGAGTCCCCGCTGGCTGTTCATCCACGGCCGCGAGGACGAGAGCGAGAAGATCGTCGCCGACATCGAAAGAACCGTCGAGGAGGAGACCGGACGCACGCTGCCCAGCGTCTCCGAGACGCTCACGATCCGGCAACGCAAGACCATCCCGCTGCCCCTGATCGCCAAGACCGTTTTCACGATGTACCCCAGGCGCACCGTGCTGTGCTTCTCGCTGTTCGTGGGCCAGGCCTTCCTCTACAACGCGTTCTTCTTCACCTACGGCGACACGCTCACCACGTTCCTGGGCGTGAAGCAGACCGGCTGGTACCTCGCCATCTTCGCGGCGAGCAACTTCATCGGCGCCCTGGCCCTGAGCTCGCTCTTCGACTCGATCGGCCGGGTGCGGATGATCGCCGGCACCTACATCCTCTCCGGGGTGCTGCTGGCAGTCGCCGGCACCATGCTGGGGGGCCTGGCTGCGGTGACGCTGACCCTCTTCGGTGTGGTGATCTTCTTCTTCGCCTCGGCAGGCGCCAGTGCCGCTTACCTCACGGTCAGTGAGGTCTTCCCGATGGAGACCCGAGCACTGTGCATCGCGTTCTTCTACGCGATCGGCACCGCCGTCGGCGGCATCTCCGGGCCACTGCTGTTCGGCAACCTGATCAACAACGCCACCGCGAGCAAGGACATCACCGGGATCGCTGTCGGCTACTTCATCGGCGCCGTCCTGATGATCGGCGGTGGGCTCGCCGAGATCTTCCTCGGGGTCAAGGCCGAGGGACAGTC
>JBBSVL010000087.1:0-9146 GCA_038233595.1 Propionibacteriales bacterium
CTCCAGGAGCGGGTGGCCGCCCTGTTCGGCAAGGAGGCCGCGCTGTTCGCCCCCACCGGGTCGATGGCCAACGTGCTGGCCCTGGCGGCCCTGGTCGGCCCCGGCCAGGAGGTTCTCTGCGAGTCCCGGGCGCACATCCTGCGCGCCGAGCTCGGCGCCCATGGCGCGATCACCGGGCTGACCAGCCGCACCTGGGTGCACCCGCGGGGCCAGATCGACCTCGGCACCATCGAAGAGATGTACGCCCCCGACATGGGCCCCTTCTTCGTGCGTACGACGGCGGTCTCGGTCGAGAACACACACAACTTCGCCGGGGGAGCGGTGCTGCCCCTCGCGGACCTGAAGGCGCTGCGGGCCTGGGCAGACTCGACGGGCTGCGGCATCCACATGGACGGCGCTCGAGTCTGGAACGCCCACGTCGCGACCGGCACCCCGCTCGAGGAGTACGGCGCGATCACCGACTCGCTGGCGGTCTGCCTGTCCAAGGGCCTGGGAGCTCCGATCGGATCCCTGATGGTCGGCACCGCCGAGCAGGTCGAGCTGGCCAGGGTTCGCCGCAAGCGGATGGGCGGCGGCATGCGGCAGGTGGGCATCCTGGCCGCGGCCGGGCTCTACGCGCTCGACCACCACCTGGACCGGATGGCCGACGACCATGCCCACGCGAAGCTGATCGCCGAGGCGTGCGGAGTCGACCCGGCCGAGGTGGAGACCAACATCGTGGTCCTCGACGTACCCTCCGCACCGGAGGTCGTCACCGCCGCCGCCGAGCAGGGCGTGCGGGTCGGTGCCGTCGGCCCGCGCCGGGTGCGGCTGCTTACCCACCTCGACGTCGCCCGTGAAGACGCCGAACGGGCCGCACAGGTGCTCGCCTCCCTGCTGTGACGCGGCGTCAGCCCCACCGGTGCGGACGACGCAGCGCGGAGTCGGATCAGACCGCGATGTGGGTGACCTCGGCCTCGATCTTGCGGCGGGGAGCCAGCTCGACGACCAGCATCGCGGCCAGCACCATCGGGCCGCCGACGAGCATCCGCCAGCTCAGGCCTTCGCCACCGAGGAGCACCGCGAAGAACGCCGCGAACACCGGCTCCATGCTCATGATGATCGCGCTGCGGGTGGAGTCGAGATGTGCCTGTGCCCAGGTCTGGCCGAGCATCGCCAGGCCACCGGCGACGATCGCCATGTAGGCCACCGAGACCCAGTCGCCGCGGGTCTGCGGCAGCGCAATGCCGCCCGGGAGCGCACAGACTGCGCAGACCAGTGTGATGACGATGATCTGCACCGTAGCCATCCCGATCGCGTCGGCGGCGGTCGACCAGGTGCCGAGGGCCACGATGTGCAGCGCGTAGATCATCGCCGCGACGAACGTGATCGCCTCACCGAAGCCGATGCTGAACCCGCTCAAGGTGAGCACGCCGAGGCCGGACACGGCCAGGAGCACGGCGGCCCAGGTCATCCCGGTGATCCGGCTCTTCAGGATGAGCGCGGCGAAGAGGGGCGTGCACACGACGTAGAGCCCGGTGATGAAGCCGGACACACTGGCTGCGGTGTGGCCCAGCCCGATCGTCTGCATGATCTGCGCGACGGCGTACAGCACACCGAGCACGAGCGCGTGCTTCAGCTTCTCCGGTGACAGCCGGCCCACAGCACGTGGCGCGAGCAGCAGCAGGGTGACCGACGCGATGGCGAAGCGGACAGCGAGGAAGTCGACCGCCGGGATCCGGTCGAGGAGGTCATGGATGAGGAAGAACGTAGAGCCCCAGGACGCCGCCATCGCCAGCAGAGCCAGGCTGGCCAACAAGGTGACCGAGCGGGGTCCGCGACGCATGGCGCCCAGCCTAGGAGTAGCGCAGCGGGTGCCATCCGCGGTCCATCCGGTGCCAGTGCGAGCTGACCGAGGCGACGTAGCGCTTCGTGCTCGGGTACAGCCCGCGCGCCTGCACCGAGCCGATGCCCTGGTAGTACCCGGCCAGCGAGCGGCGTACGCCGTGGTTCGCGCGCAGCAGCTTGAACAGCACCACCCCGGCCACCACGTTGTCGCGCAGGTTGCGCAGGTGCAGCCGCCGGCCGACCAGCGAGGAGATCCAGCCGCCGGTGCCGGGCATCACCTGCATCGCACCGACCGCGCCGGCGGGGGAGCGTGCGTCCTGCCGCCAGCCGGACTCCTGCCAGGCGATCGCCAGCGCCAGCTTCGGTCGTACGCCGTAGTGCCGGGCGACCCGGATCACCTCGTCACGGACGGCGAAGCGGCTGGCGTGGGTTGCCGGGGCGGGCGCGTGGTGCTTCTTCACGTGGTGCTTCTTGGTGGGGTGCTTCTTCGGGTGCCGCGCCTTGACCTGGTGTCCGTGTGCCCGACTGGTCACCACGGGCACCCGGACGCGCTCCCCGACGTACCAGAGGGAGCGGCCGGTCTTGTGGTTGATCCGGAGCAGCTCGGCGGTCCAGGCGTGGAACCGGGTGGCGATCCCGGTGGCACTGTCCCCACGATGCACCCGGTAGCTGATCACCCGCCGGCCGGGGTGACCGGGCCAGCTATGGCCCTTCGGGCGGGTCACCATCGCGACCGGCGCCCAGATGGATGACGGAGCAGATGACGGACTGGTCGAGATGGACGGGACCGACCGGCCGGGTTGTCCAGTTGCGGTAGTGCCGCCCTGGTCGAGGACCAGCGCACCGAGCACCAGTCCACTCAGCGCGGCGCCGGTGGCGAACGTGCGTGCGGCGTGCAGGAGAGGTGACGTCACCGGGGGTGTTCCCGTCGTAGAAGGTCGCCGAAGGGACCGACAGTGACTGATGTGACGGGTGTGCGTCAAGAGAAAGTTGAGTTTGTTGACGTTGTTCCGGCGTGTCGTCCGTCAGGAACGGTTCAGACGAGGTACAAGGTCACGACGCTGCCCTTGGGGGCCCTGGTGTCGCCGCCGGGGTCGGCGTGCAGCACGTAGCCCAGCCCGATGTACTCAGCGGAGTGCGTGGTCTCGACCTTGAAGCCGAGGCCCTCCAGCAGCTGGGTGGCCGCTTCGACGCCCATCGCGGTCACCCCCGGCACCGTCACCAGCTCGGGGCCCTTGGAGACCTCGAGCGTGACGGTGTCGCCCTTGAACAGGGTGCCGTTGCTCGGCCCCTGGCCGATCACCTTGCCCTTGTCGACGGTGTCGCTGAAGCTCGACGTGGTGGCGGTCACGAGCCCGAGCTTGGTGAGCGCCTTGTCGGCGCGATCGGCGCTCCTGCCGGTGAAGTCGGGCACCTTGATCGGTCTCCGGCCCTTGCTGACCACCAGGTCGACGGCGGCCTCGCGGCGCAGCTCGGTGCCCGACTTGGGCTGGGAAACGATGATGTCGCCCTTGGGGACCGAGCTGCTGTACTTCTGGATCGGCTGGCCGTAGCTCAGCTTGGCGCCCTGCAGCTTCGCCTGGGCACGGTCCAGCGTCAACCCCGCCAGGGCGGGTACGGCGTGCCGCTCCGGGCCGAGCGACAGCACCGCGCCGACCTGGCCGTTCTTGAGCACCCGCGAGCCGGCTTTCGGGTCGGTGCTGAGCACCCGGCCCTTCTGCATGTGCTCGTCGTAGGCGGTGCCGGTGACCTTGAAGCCGAGGCCGGCCCGGGTCACCTTGGCCTTCGCGGCGCTCGGGGACAGGTTGATCACGCCGGGCGTGCTCGTGTAGCGCGCGAAGCCGACGTACCAGCCACCGAGGAGGACCACCAGCGCGGCGACGAGCAGCAGCACGAGCAGGAGCGGCCCACGCCTCGAACGCCGCGGCTCCGGGGCCACAGGGACCCGCCGGACAGTCTGGTTCTGCGGTCCGGCGGTCGCGAAGGTGGGGGTGTGCTCGTGCTCCTGGTCGTAGACGTCGTCTCGTGCTGCCGCGGTGGACGCCTCGATGATCGCCCGCGGCATCTGCCCGTCGGTGTCCTCGAACGGGTCGGGGCGTACGGCGCTGGTGGGGTTCAGGTCGTCGGTCAGCTCCTGGTCGTCGGTGACGCCGTTCTCCAGGGCGTTGCGCACCCGGCGTACCTGGCGCAGCAGCACCCCGGCGTCGGTCGGCCGCAGCGAGGTGTCCCGGGCCGTGGCCCGGGCGACCAGCGCGTCAACGTACGACGGGAGGGCGGGGACCAGCTTCGATGGTGCCGGGATGTCCTCGTGCACGTGCTTGTAGGCCACCTGGATCGGGGACTCGGCCTGGTGCGGCTTCTCACCAGTGAGCATCTCGTAGACCATCACCCCCGCGGCGTACACGTCGGCGCGGGCGTCGGCGGCGCCGTCCACGACCAGCTCGGGGGCGAGGTAGGACACGGTGCCGATCAGGACCCCGGTGTTGGTGTGCTGGGTGTCGGCGTTGATCGCACGGGCCAGCCCGAAGTCGGCGACCTTCACGCGTCCGTCGTCGGCCAGCAGCACGTTCTCGGGCTTCACGTCGCGGTGGATCATGCCCGAGCGGTGGGCCGATGCCAGCGCGGACAGCACCGGCTCGATCACGCTCAGCGCCTTGACCGGCGACATCGGCGCCTCGTTGCTGATCAGGTCGCGCAGCGTCATCCCGGGGACGTACTCCATCACCAGGAACAAGGTGCCGGCGTCGTCGCCCTGGTCGAAGACCGCGACCACGTTGTGGTGGGCCAGCTTGGCCGCGGCCTGGGCCTCACGGCGGAAGCGGCGTGAGAAGGCGTCGTCGTCCCCGAGGTTGGCATGCATCACCTTGACCGCGACGGTGCGGTCCAGCCGGGTGTCGGTGGCTTCGTAGACGGTGGCCATGCCGCCCCGGGCGATCCGCGGGCCTACCTGGTACCTGCCGTCGAGGAGGCGCCCGATGATCGGGTCGCTGACCCGCTCGGCTGTCGTGCGCTCCACGTGACGACCTCCACGTCTGGCCGGCGGGGAAGAGCCGGCTGCCTGGTGAGTTTAGTGGTTTGCGGCAGCGTTCCCCGGTAAGCGCGCGTCCGGCGGACGAGCAACCGGGAGCCGGCCTGCGGTCGTTCTCGCGGGCGGATCGGTTGTCGCGGCGACCAGATGGTACGACGAACGGCTGTCCTGATCTAACATCCGAGGATGACTGCAACAGCGCCGGAGAGTGAGCCTGCAGGCGGCGCCGAGCTCGGTGCCCTGGTCGGGGAGTGGCTGGACTGGGCAACCTGCGCCGACCAGCTCGGCGTCAGCGTGAGCAAGGTGCGCCAGTGGATCCGCGAGCACCAGCTGGCCGCCGCCGTCCCCAGCGAGGGGACAGGCCAGCAGGTGCCTGCCGCACTGGTGCTGGACGGAGTGGTCGTCAAAGGTGTGCCGGGGGTGCTGACCGTGCTGCACGACGGTGGGTACAGCGACCGCGAGGCGCTGACCTGGTTGTTCACCGAGGACCAGACCATCCCGGGCCGTCCGATCGACGCACTGCGGGAGAACCGCGGCTCCGAGGTCAAACGCCGCGCCCAGGCGCTGGCATTCTGAGCGCCATGGGACACCCGGTGCGTCGATGAGCGTGGGGACCTTGCTGCAGCGCACGGCGGTGCTGCTTCTCGTCGTCGTCCTCGCCGTGGCCGCGCTGGTGCTGCTGCAGTCGGGTGGTTCGTCGCACAAGGGGGCGGCGTCCCGCCACTCCACGAGTGGCGCCAAGACGCCGGGTGGGCGCGCGGCCTTCATCAACCAGAGCCAGCTGCCGGTCGAGGCACGTCAGACGATCAGGCGCATCGACGCCGGTGGGCCCTTTCCCTACGAGCGTGACGGCTTCGTGTTCGCGAACCGCGAGGGGCTGCTGCCCAACGAGCCCAGCGGCTACTACCACGAGTACACCGTCGCGACCCCGGGGTCGGGAGACCGCGGCGCCCGCCGGATCGTCCAGGGCTCGGGCGGCCGGTTGTACTGGTCCGACGACCACTACAAGAGCTTCCGGCAGATCAGGCGGAACTGACCATGAGCTGGATCGCGGCGCTCCTCGACGGCCAGCATCGCGCCGGGGTCTACCGGTGGCACGGGTCGATGCGTCAAGAGTCGGACACAGACCAGGTCCGACAAACCGTCGAGCACGCCGGCTGGAGCTTCGCCATGGTCGACGGCTGGGGCCACCCGGACAAGGCCGGGCTGCTCGCCGAGGTGGCAGTCGCGCTGTCGTTCCCCAGCTGGTTCGGGAACAACTTCGACGCGCTGGCCGACTGCCTGCGGGACGTGGCGGAGCCGACGGTCCTGCTGTGGGACGGCTGGGGACCACTGGCACGTGAGGACGACCACGCGTTCCGGACCGCCCTGGACGTGTTCACAGAGCGCGCCCGGCAGCCGCCGCCGTTCGTCGTGCTGCTGGGCGGCGCGGGCCCCGAGGTCGACGTACCGTCCCTCGACTGAGCCGCTGCCGCCGACATGGGCGCCATGCGGCAGGCTGTCGGCGTGAGCGACACCGACAATCCAGCCCAGGCCCCGACCGCTCTGGACGCCCTGCTCGACGCAGGCCGGCCGCCGCCGCCGGGAGCGTTGCGCACGATGGGCTACCGGTTCCGGTCCCTGCACCCGGAGACGGGTGAGGCGGAGGTCGACTTCGACGCGCCGGCGGCGTTCGGCAACCTGATGGGCAACGTGCAGGGCGGCTTCGTGGCGGCGATGCTGGACGCCGTGGCCAGCACCGCGCTGCTGGCGACCCTCGGCCCCGAGGATGTCGCCCCCACCCTCGAGCTGAACCTCAGCTACCTGCGGCCGGTGCCGCTCGGTCGGCTGGTCGGACGGGGGCGCGTGGTGCACCGCGGCGGCACGGTCGGGTTCCTCGCCGGTGAGCTGTACGACGAGGCCGGACAGGTCCTGGCCACCGCCACCGCCACGGTCAGGATCATCCGGTCCCGCAGCTGAGTGGCAGCGACGACCACCCACACAGGCAGAACCTCTCCGCGAAGGTCCGAACTGGCACTTCTGGCGACTTCTGCCTGTGCGAGTGGTTGTCAGACGACGCGCTGCGTGGCCGCGTCAGCCAGCGTGCGCAGCACCCCGCGGGCGGTCTCGTCGATGTCGGCCTGGTCCAGTGCGGTGAGGGCGCGGTCGGTCAGCTCGCCGATCACCTGCTCGACCTGGGCATGCGCGCCCGAGGCGTCGACCAGCTCACGCAGCCTGGTCACGGCGGCCACGTCGAGCGGCTGGCCGAGGCTGGCGTCGAGATGCCGCGCGTCGGCCTCCGGGAGCGCGTCGATGGCGAGTGCGGTGAGCACGGTGCGTTTGCCCTCGGTCAGGTCGTCGCCGGCCGGCTTGCCGGTGGTCTCCGGGTCCCCGAACACGCCGAGCAGGTCGTCGCGCAGCTGGAACGCCTCACCGAGGGGGAGCCCGAACCGGCTGAGCTGGGCGACCAGGTCCGGGGACGCCCCGGCCAGCGCCGCACCGATGTGCAGCGGGCGTTCGATGGAGTACTTCGCGGACTTGTAGCGCAGCACGTTCATCGCGATGTCGACGTCGCTCGCGCCGCGAGCCTGGGCCGAGACGTCGAGGAACTGGCCGGTGACGACCTCACTCCTGGTCAGGTCGAAGAACGTCTCAGCAGCGCGCACCCGGTCGGGCGGGAGGCCACAGGTGCGCAGCATCTCGTCGGACCAGCTGAGCAGCAGGTCACCGAGCAGGATCGCCGCCGAGGCGCCGTACTGCTCGGGGTCGCCGCGCCAGCCCTGGGTGAGGTGGAGGTCGGCGAACTCGCGGTGGGTGGCCGGGTGCCCGCGTCGTACGTCGGAGGCGTCCATGTAGTCGTCGTGCACCAGCGCGCTGGCGTGCAGCAGCTCCAGCGCCCCGCAGGCGCGCAGCAGCGCAGACTCGTCCTCGGCCGCAGAGACCGCACGGTGTCCCCAGTAGCAGAACGCCGCCCGGAACCGCTTGCCGCCACTGACGCTGGTGCGGGCCGCCGCGACCAGCCGACGGGCGTCCTCACCGAGCCGGTCGAGCCACGCGGCGCGCTCGTCCACGAAGCCCAGCAGGTGTTTCTCCACCTCCGTGCGGAAGCCGTCGGCGTCCCACAGAGCGTCCGGTGCCGTCACCGGGCGAGCGTAGTCCCCATATCCTCGTGCCATGCCTGAGGCACCGATCCGCATCGTCGACCTGCTCCGTCAGGGCGTCAGGTCGTTCTCCTTCGAGTTCTTCCCACCCAAGGACGACGAGGGTGAACAGGTGCTCTGGCGCTCGGTCAGCGAGCTCGAGCCGCTGCGTCCGACCTTCGTCTCGGTCACCTACGGCGCCGGCGGCACCACCCGGGACCGCACGGTGGCGATCACCGCCCGGATCGCCCAGGAGACCTCGATGGTGCCGATGGCGCACCTGACCTGCGTGGGCCACACCACCGCCGAGCTGCAGGCGACCCTGACCGCGCTGCGCCGGTCCGGGGTGAACAACGTGCTGGCGCTGCGTGGTGACCCGCTCGACGGCCCTGCGACCCCGTGGGTGCCGACCGAGGGCGGCCTGGACTACGCCTCAGAGCTGGTGGCCTTCATCCGGGCGACCAGCGACCTGACCGTTGGCGTCGCGGCGTTCCCCGAAGGTCATCGCGACGCGGGGTCCCTGGATGAGGACGTCGCGGTCCTGGTGGCCAAGCGGGACGCGGGCGCGGAGTTCGCGGTGACCGAGATGGTGCTGCGCTCGGGCGACTACTTCGGGCTGGTCGAGCGGGCCCGGGCAGCCGGGGTGGAGTTCCCGATCATCCCGGGGATCATGCCGATCTTGAACTTCGGGTCGATGAACAAGATGGCCGAGCTGTCCGGCCGGGAGATCCCCGACGAGGTGCTCGACCGGCTGTCCCCGCTCCGGGACGACCCGGCCGCCGTACGCGCCGAAGGCATCGCCCTGGCGACGGAGCTGTGCAACACCCTGCTCGAGGGCGGCGCTCCGGGTGTGCACTTCTACACCCTGAACCGCTCCAAGGCGACCCGGGAGATCTATGCGGGGATCTCGGAGAACGCGGCACCTTGAGTTGAGTTCCCACGGTCTGAAGGCGTTTGCACACATCCCGGCGTGTGTAGACCACGGGAAGTGCCTAGAAACCTTCAGACCGTGGTAAATCGGTCGAGCTCCTACGCCGGACCGATCGCCTGCGCCACCAAGGCAGCGGACAGCCCGACGTACGGCAGCCCGGCCCCGGGGGTGGTGTGCGCTCCGGCGCAGTAGACGCCGTCGACCGGAGCCACCGTCCCCAGCCGGTGGTCCAGCGTCCTGC